>CAYNYJ010000036.1:0-35855 GCA_964401355.1 uncultured Ectothiorhodospiraceae bacterium
ATGCACCGGCGGGTTCGGTGATGGAGCGGGTGTCGTCGAAGATGTCTTTGATGGCCGCGCAGGTTTCGTCGGTGTTGACGAGGATGATTTCGTCGACCGTTTCGCGGGCAATGCGAAACGGTTCATTGCCAACCTGGCGCACGGCGACGCCGTCGGCGAAGATGCCGACTTGGTCGAGCACCACGCGTTCGCCCGCGGCCAGTGCTTCGTACATGCACGGTGCGTCTTCGGGTTCGACGCCGATGATTTTGATCTCCGGGTGCAGGGTTTTGACGTAGGCGGCAATGCCGGCGATGAGTCCGCCGCCACCGACGGGGACGAAGATGGCGTGAATCGACGACGTTCCTTGTGGAGAGTGTTGTTCGAGAATTTCCATCGCCACGGTGCCCTGGCCGGCGATCACGTCCGGGTCATCGTAAGGGTGGATAAATGTCATGTTGCGCTGTTGGGCGATTTCCATAGCGTGCTCAAAAGCATCGTCGTAGGCGTTGCCGTGGAGGATGACTTCGCCGCCCATTTGCTCGACGGCGCTGACTTTGATGTCCGGGGTGGTTTTGGGCATGACGATGAGTGCGTCCAGCCCCAAACGTTGGGCGGCCAGTGCCACGCCTTGCGCGTGGTTGCCCGCCGAGGCGGCGATCACGCCCTTTTGTTGTTGGGCCTCACTGAGATTAACGATCTTGTTGTAGGCGCCGCGTAACTTGAACGAAAATACCGGCTGCAGGTCTTCACGTTTGAGCAGTACGCGGTTGTTGAGCCGTGCCGACAGTCCTGGAGCGATTTCCAGTGGAGTCTTTTTGGCCACATCGTAAACGTGGGCGTTGCGGATTTTTTCTACGTAGTCTTTGAACATGCGCGTACGGTATCAGCTTGCGGTTATTCTGTATAATGGTGCGCTGTTATCGAGGCGGCGTTGATGTTTAGTAACCCTAGGTGTAAACGAAGACCTCATGGCGATAAATTTTACCATCCGATTATCGGAGCCATTCCTTCTACCCTTCAAGGGGGTACTGAAAAGAGCCCCTGAGGGAGAAGGCCAGGATGAGGGGGCACAGAATTGTGTCTGCGAAAGATACCCTCACCCCAACCCTCTCCCAAAGGGAGAGGGTGTTAATAAGGAACGGAATAATGAACCAAGATGAAATGAAACAAGCGGTGGCCAAGGCTGCGCTCGAATACATCAAGCCCGGCATGGTGGTGGGTGTGGGCACCGGCAGTACCGCCAATTTTTTTATCGATGAACTGGCGACTATTAAGGGCCAGATCGAAACCACCGTGGCCAGTTCCGAGGCCTCGGCCGAGCGGCTCAAGGGCCACGGTATTCCAGTGGAAGACCTCAACATGGTCAGCATGATTGACGTATATGTGGATGGTGCCGACGAGACCAATAAATACCTGCACCTGATGAAAGGTGGGGGTGGTGCCTTGACGCGTGAAAAGATTGTCGCTGCGGTCTCCAAACAATTCGTTTGCATCGCCGATGAATCTAAGCTGGTGGACATCATGGGTGAGTTTCCGCTGCCCATTGAGGTGATCCCTATGGCGCGCTCCTATGTGGCGCGCGAAATCGTCAAGCTGGGTGGTCAGCCCGCGTATCGTGAAGGTTTCGTCACCGACAACGGCAACGTGATTCTTGACGTGCACGGGCTGCAAATCATGAATCCCGTGGAACTGGAAAATCAGCTGAATGCCATCGTCGGTGTAGTCACCAACGGCCTGTTTGCGGTGCGTCCGGCGGACGTGTTACTGCTGGGGACACCTGAAGGTGTTAAGACGCTCACTTAACATTTATGCGATGGGCATCTTCACGCTGTGAGCACCTTTAAAAAACTGCGCATTCTGGTTTTGTTGCTGGTGCTGTTTCTGGTGGCGGCCAGTAGCTGGCTGACGCAATGGCGTACCACCAGCTGGGAACGGCCCTTGGTGGTGGCGATTTATCCCATTAATGGCGACGGCAGCGCGCAGTCGGCGGAATACATCGAAGGTCTGTCGCTTGAGGCCTTTGATGACATCGAGGTCTTTTTTCGTGACGAAGCGGAGCAGTTTCAGCTTGCTCTGAAGCAGCCGATCGATATTGTTATGGGGCCGGTGCTGATTGAGCATCCGCCTGAACCGCCGCAGGACCGTAATCCGCTGGGGGTGATGTGGTGGAGCCTGAAAATGCGGTTTTGGGCCAAGCAAATCGCCAGTGATGTGGGGCCGCCGGCGCATATCCAGATGTTTGTGCTGTACAACGACCCCCAGCTCACCCCTCGCGTGGCGCACTCGTTGGGGCTGCAAAAGGGCTTGCTGGGGGTGGTGCATGCCTTCGCCAGCAAGCGTCAGGCGGCGGGTAATAATGTGGTCATCGCGCATGAATTGCTGCACACGGTGGGTGCTTCGGACAAGTACGATCTGCAAAGCAATCAGCCAATTTTTCCCATCGGTTACGCGGAACCGGATAAGCAACCCGTGCTGCCGCAGGAATTTGCGGAATTGATGGCCGGGCGTATCCCGCTGACGTCGTCCGAGGCGCGGCAGGCGCGAGACCTGGGTCTGGTGATGATCGGGGAGCATTCGGCCCGCGAGATTCGCTGGATTGAATGAGCGTGGCGTGAGCGGTTGCTTATAAAAATGGGCTCAAAGGTTTTTAGTCTTGTTGGCCCCGCAGCGCCGGCAGACGTACAGGGTGACCAGCTTGCCTTGCCGACTGTCGAACTGTTTGTCCTTTGAGATTTCCCATTTATGGAAACCGCTTTTACACAATGTTTTTTCCTTGTGAATCTCGCTCGGTTTGCGGGCGCGAGCGGCAGGACGTTTAAAAGGGAGAATGTCGCCCATGATGAATGCATTTTGTCTCAGGTTTTCGGGGTGTTTGCCGTCTTATAATACACTGATGAAAGCCGAAATGGCTGCGTTGGCCCTGAAGCTGGCGTTGGCAGCCTTGTGTTGCGGCGCAGGAAATCTCAATAACCAAACCGAAAACACGGTGGATGACCGTCTTTGCATGATACCGACAACATGAAAAAGCCTCACACTGACATCATTGTTGCCGCTTACGGCTGGCAGCATCCTGGCTGGTGCGGGGGGTTTTATCCAGAAGACTTGCCGGAGGATTGGCAGCTTTCTTTTTACAGCAATGAATTTCGTGCCGTGGTGGTGCCAGCGTCAGCTTGGACGGGCGATGATCCCCTGGACGCCGAACGCTGGGTGGAAGACGTTAGCGAAGAATTTGTGTTCTATCTGGAAGTGGTGGATGTACTGGCTGACTGGGCAAAAATTGCCGAGGCCACCGAGCCGTTTGGCGAACAGTTGGCTGGTATTTTGCTGCGTCCCGCCGAGCTGGATGCTGACCTGGCGATGATTGCCGGCAGTCTGGATGCTGCCGTGGCTCTGGCACCGACCTGTTTGTTGTTGCCAGAAAGGATGGAACTCAGTGAGCTTGGAAGCAGCCTTTTAAACCAGTGTGGTGTGTCTTTGTGCTGGAATGGGGGTGAAGCTGAGCCGACCTGGTCGCTGGGCGGTTTTGCGGTTGTTTGTGTTACCGGTACTATTACCGATAACACGGCCTACACCCCCCGCCAATGGCGTGAGATTATCGAGAGTTGCCTACGCTGTAAAATAGAAGGTGAGCTTAAACGCAGTGTGTTATTGATGGTGGAGCAGGAGTCGCTGGATCTGGACTCCTTGCGGGACGCGATGATGATCGGTGATATGCTGGCAATTCCGGATATTGATTAGCGTGACTGGCCCAGACAAACTGTGGTTAACAAATAACAGCAACAAACAATGCCAATAAAAAACGCCAATAAAAAACGATTTAAAGATACCCATGCTTTCAAACTTGTTATTGACCATTTTCTGTGACTCCGAAGTGCCGTGCCGATGACTGAGATGACACCCGAAGGCCACGGCGAGCCGTTGGTCAAAATTCGCGACCTGGTTTATCGGCGCGGTGAGCGCGTCATTTTTGACGGCATCGACATCGATATTCAGCGTGGCAAGCTTACCGTTATCATGGGTCCCAGTGGTACTGGAAAGACCACTCTGCTGCGCCTGATTGGCGGTCAGCTGCATCCGGACGCGGGTACGGTGCATGTCGATGGTCAGCCTGTCCCCGAACTGGGTTACCGGCAACTTTATGCGCTGCGCAAGCGCATGGGCATGCTGTTTCAAAACGGCGCTTTGCTCACGGATCTCAACGTCTTTGATAACGTCGCCTTCCCGCTGCGCGAGCATACCCGGCTCAACGAAACTCTGATCCGTGATCTGGTGCTGATGAAGTTGCACGCCGTGGGTCTTCGCGGTGCACGTGAGCTGATGCCTAACGAACTCTCCGGCGGTATGGCGCGGCGCGTGGCGCTGGCGCGGGCTATTGCGCTGGATCCGATGATGATTATGTACGACGAGCCCTTTTCCGGGCAGGATCCGATTTCTATGGGGGTGCTGGTGTCGCTGCTGCGCACCTTGACCGATGCGTTGGGGCTGACCTCGGTAATGGTGTCGCACGATGTGCAGGAGAGCCTTTCGATTGCCGATTATGTGTACGTGATTTCCGCAGGCAAGGTGGTGGAACATGGTACCCCGGCGGCCTTGAAAGCGTCCGCTTCTCCCTGGGTGCAACAGTTTTTGCAGGGCAAGCGTGACGGCCCGGTGCCGTTTCACTTTCCGGCGGTCGATTACGCCGAGGATCTGCTGGGCCGTTCCGGTGAGGGTTCCGTCTGATGCTGGACTTTTTACAACGGTTGGGCGCAACGGTGCTGGGTGTTGCTGAACGCCTAGGTCGTGGTCATCTGTTTTTGTGGCACGTACTGAGAGGATTCCCGGCGTTGCTGCCGCGTTTTGGTTTGGTCATCCAGCAGCTGTATTCGGTGGGCGTGCTGTCGCTGCTGATTATTGCCGTGGCCGGTTTGTTCGTGGGTATGGTGTTGGCCTTGCAGGGTTACAACACTCTGGTGGACTTTGGCGCTACCGAGTCGCTGGGGGTGATGGTCGCGTTATCACTGGTGCGCGAACTGGGGCCGGTAGTGGCGGGTTTGCTGTTTGCCGGGCGGGCCGGTTCCGCGCTCACCGCCGAGATCGGTTTGATGAAGGCCACCGAGCAATTGTCGGCGATGGAAATGATGGCGGTCGATCCCCTGCACCGGATTGTCGCACCGCGGTTTCTGGCGGGGATTATTTCCATGCCGTTGCTGGCGGCGATTTTCAGCGCACTGGGCGTCATCGGCGGCTATTTTGTCGCGGTAGGTTTGTTGGGCGTGGACGAGGGCGCCTTCTGGTCACAGATGCAGGCCAAGGTGGATTTGCAGGAAGATATTTTAAATGGCGTCATTAAAAGCCTGGTGTTTGGTTTTGTGATTACCTGGATTGCAGTGTTCGAGGGTTACGACGCGGTACCTACTTCGGAAGGCGTGAGTCGCGCGACGACCAATACCGTGGTGCATGGTTCGCTGGCCGTGTTGGGGCTGGATTTCATATTGACCGCGCTGATGTTTGGTTAAACAGACTGCTGAAAGCCCTCTGACGGCGCGATACGGCGTTAAAAAATGGCTCAAAATGCGGGGTCGCGCAGCGACAGACTACATGTAAACTGCGCTTTTTCGCCATCTTTTGCCTCGCCTAAAAGCGCCTACTGCTGGTGTCTCGCACTCGTCAGAGAACTTTCATCAGCCTGTTTTAAGGTAGGCTGGAGAAATTAAAAAAGTTTGGAGATAAAAGCATGATGCATTCAAGAACGGTACAAATCTGGGTCGGCCTGTTTGTGGTGGCGGGCATGGCCGCGCTGCTGATGCTGTCCATGAAGGTGAGTAACATCAGCGCCTTTACCGAGACTGAAGGGTTTAAGGTGACGGCCAGCTTTGAAAACATCGGTGGCCTCAAGGTGCGCTCGCCAGTAACCATGGCCGGCGTGGTGGTGGGGCGGGTCTCCCATATTGGCTTTGATCGGGACTCTTACGAAGCGGTGGTGACGTTGAATATCCAGAGCCAATACGACAATATTCCGATCGATAGCAGCGCCAGTATCTTTACCGCGGGCCTGTTGGGCGAGCAGTATATCGGCCTGGAGGCGGGGGGCGAAGAAGAAGTCCTTAAAGCAGGCAGTGAACTGGAGTTGACCCAGTCGGCCATCGTGCTGGAGCAGATCCTCGGCCAATTTCTGGTGAGCCAGGCCGACAAAGATTAGACCGTAAAAACAACAGCAGGCGAACATAAACGTGCGTCCATTTTTGATTTTTTTTATGTTGACAGGTTTCCTGTGCGCGCTGGCTACGGCGCAGGCTGAGACTGTGGTGCTGGATTTGTCGCAGTCCATCGAGCGGGCGCTGAAGACCGATGCGCGCATCGATGAAAAAGAGAAACTGGTGGAAGCGGCGCGCGGTCTACTGACAGAGGCACGAGGTGCCGACGATTGGATTTTTAACGTTAACAGCTTTGTGGGGTTTGCGCCCACTTTGCGTGGTGGCCTGTTTGAAACCACCGATGGTTCGGGTAATAAGACCGTCGGCATCCCCGACAATGCCTTTGACATCGACGGCCTCTCACCGTGGTATTACGTGGATTTTTCCTTCATTAAACCGCTGCACACCTTCGGCAAGATCAAGCATTACTCCAAGGCGGCGGCGGGTAATATTCAGGTCAAGCAAGGCGACGTGGTTCTGCAACGTGGTCTGGTCATGTTGCAGGTCACGCGGGCCTACAACGGTTATCTGGCGGCCAAAGATACGCGCTTGTTGCTGGAAGATTCCGCAAAAAAACTCGAAGCGGCAGTGGAGATGGTGGAGGGCTGGCTGGAAGAAGGTGAAGGCGAGGCCAAGCAGTCTGATCTGTATGCGTTGCGAACCGGTACTGCGTTGTTGCAGCGTTTTATTGCCGAGGCTGCGGGTTTTGAAAAAATTGCTATGGCTGGCCTGCGTCTGTTGGCCAACGTGGCGCCGGAAGATGAGTTGGAGCTGGCGGACAAACGCCTGCGTCCTGTTGAATTGCCCGAGGGTGAACTCAAAGCCCTGCAGGCACAGGCGCTGGTGCATCGACCCGAGATGCGTCAACTGGCGGCTGGCCTGCAAGCACGCCGTGAGTGGATGCTGGCGAAAAAGAGTGAAGCCAATCCTGATTTGTACACCGGCGTTGCGGGGATTATTTCCTATAGTCCGTTGCGTGAAGATCTTTCCACGGTCAGTGCCTACGACCCCTTCAACACCGCCGGGGCTACGCCTATTTTGGGCTTGAAATGGGAATGGGCCAGTGGCCGCCAACCAGCCCAGGTAGCACAGGCGCGTGCGCAAATGGAATCGACCCTGGCGCTGCAGGCTGTTGCCCAGCGAGGCATCCCCTTTCAGGTGGCTGAACAGTATTACACCGTGCATGCCCATCATGAAATGGTGCAAAAACTTTATGAGGGCAGTCGCAGTGGGCGACGCTGGATGATCAGCAGTTTTGCCGACTTCGAGGCCGGAGTGGAACAGGCCAGTAACGTGATCAGCGCCTTTCTGGGGTATATTCAGGCCTATGGTGATTACCTGAAAACGGTGAATGACTATAATTTACACGTGGCGAAATTGCAGGTGGTGACAGGAGACTTCAAATAATGAAAGCAGTCATGGGAAAATGGCAAAATAGTGGCAGGCTATTGCTGCTGGTGATTTTGGGTCTGCTAAGCAGCCCAGTGCTGGCCTTGCCAACACCGCAGGTGCTGATACAGGAAACGATGGACAATATTATCAGCGTATTGCGCGCGGATCAGGACAAGATTAAAGCCGACCCTGGCCACTTGCTGATGGTGGTTGATGGCATTGTGGCACCCCATTTCGATTTTGAACGGATGTCTCGCTGGGTGTTGGGCAAATACTGGCGCAAGGCCAAGGCCGATGAAAAGGCCCGCTTTGCCAAGGAATTTCGTACGTTGCTGGTGCGCACCTACGCCAAGGCTATGAATGACAATTACGACAAAACCATCGCCATGTTGCCAACGCGTAAAAAGAAGGGTGGCAAGCAGGTGACAGTACGCACGGAAATTCAGCAGTCCGCCGGGTTCCCCATTCCCATTAATTACAAAATGCACATCAAAGATGATGTCTGGAAAATCTTTGATGTGAGTGTGGATGGCATCAGCCTGGTGGCCAACTACCGCACCTCGTTCGCGAAAGAGATTCGCAAAGATGGACTGGATAAATTGATTGCGCGGTTGGCCAAACGCAACCAATCCACGACGCCGAAGGAAGCCATAAAATAATGAGTTCTGTTCAGGCTCATGCCTTGTTAAAAGATGGTGACGATGGCCGTTTATGGTTGTCCGGTGAATTGAGCATCGCCACCGTGCCAGAACTTTTGAGTCAACAGGCTTTGCAAGGCCACGACGGCGAAGAAATCCACATTGACTTGCAAGGCGTGCAACGTGCAGACAGCGCCGGTGTCGCCCTGTTGATCGAATGGCAACGGCAGGCCGGTCGGCAGCAGAAGCGTATCTGTTTTCACAATACTCCCGCACAAATGCTGGCTATTGCCCGCCTGAGTGGTGTCGACGAACTGCTGTCGCTGTCCTGATTTGGCGGTGCTGGCGCGGCTGCGTTGTGATGATCGCGATCGGCAATTTGCCTTCAGCCATATAATCTTCCGAATCATCACTGCACAGGGTTTTGGGGTAACTCTCCACTCGCGGGCGTAAACAGGGTTGTCGGTTTTCCTTGGATTCAAAATAAATTTCCAGACTGTTGTCGCCATCGCCATCGCCATCGCCATCGCCATCGTAGAGGCAGGGGTGATGTTCGGGGCCTGACGGGATCAGTGGTGCAGCGGTTAATTGCCAGGGTTTGAGCATGCTGATTTGATGCGTAGCGCGGGTCATGGTCTTTCAATCATGCCTTCCAATCGTGGTCTTTCAATGAGACGGAGCTGGTCGCACAATGCCGTGTTTATTGCTTTTTATCTTTCAGTATTTTTTGATTTCAATCATTTAATCCGAGTTTAATTTTAAGGAAAGACTCATGGTCGCGGCAGTTTCAATCCGTGCAGTGCATAAAAATTTCGGTGCTCTGCATGCCCTCAATGATGTATCGCTGGAAGTGCCGCGCGGCAGTTTTTTCGGTCTGCTAGGGCCCAATGGGGCGGGCAAATCAACATTGATCAATATCATGGCGGGTCTGATTCGCGCCGATGCCGGTACGGTGAGCGTGATGAGTCACGACGTAGTCAGTGCTTTTCGTCCGGCGCGACATGCCCTGGGGGTGGTGCCGCAGGAGCTGGTCTACGATCCCTTTTTTACGGTGCTGGAAGTACTCCGGTTGCAATCCGGTTATTTCGGTCATGGCTCGGAAAATCACGCCTGGATTGACGAACTGCTGGAAACCCTCAGCCTCAGTGACAAGGCTGGCACCAATCTGCACGACCTCTCCGGTGGCATGAAACGCCGGGTGCTGATCGCCCAGGCGTTGGTGCACAAGCCGGAGGTGGTGGTATTGGATGAGCCCACCGCCGGGGTGGACGTCGAGCTGCGCCAAGCGCTGTGGCAATTTACCCAACGCCTGCATGCCGAGGGTCGCACCATTGTTTTGACTACCCATTACCTGGAAGAGGCCGAGACCCTGTGCGAAGAAATCGCCATTCTCAACCGCGGTCGCCTGGTGGTGCAGGAGAGCAAGCAGGATTTGTTGGCGCGCTGCCCTTACCGCAGTCTCAAGCTTGTTGTGGCGCAGAGCGAATACATCGTGCCCGAGGCCTTGCAGTCCCTGGTGGTGGAGCAGCGCGATCATTGTTTGTTACTGCGTCTTCATAAAACCAAAGACCCCATCGGTGATGTCCTTAAGGCCTTGCAGGTTGCTGGCATCGAGGTGACGGATTTGCGCACCGAAGAGGCCGGGTTGGAAGAGGTGTTTCTGGATATTATTGCCGATTTGGACGGCGACCAGGGGGGGCAGGTATGAACGGCTCTCGTCTGCGGGGTCTCTACACCCTGTTTGCCAAAGAGGTGTGGCGTTTTCTCAAGGTTTTTGTGCAGACCATTCTGACCCCGGTGGTCACGGCACTGCTGTATCTGTTGGTGTTTGGTCAGGCCCTGGAGGGTAATGTGCGGGTGTACGAGGGGGTGAGCTATTCCGCCTTTTTGATCCCGGGGCTGATGATGATGTCAATCATTCAAAATGCCTTTGCCAACAGTTCGTCGAGCCTGATCCAGTCAAAGATGATGGGCAATCTGGTGTTTGTATTGTTGTCGCCGATTTCCAGTCTGGAATTCTTTATCGCCTTTGTGGCTGCTGCGGTGGTGCGTGGGGTGCTGGTGGCATTGGCGGTATATGGGGTGGCGATCTTGTTTGTCGATCTGCCTCTGGGGGCACCGTGGGCAATCCTGGCGTTTGCGGTGATCGGCAGCGCCACCCTGGGGGTGTTGGGGCTGATTGCCGGAATCTGGGCGGAAAAGTTTGATCAGTTGGCGGGTTTCCAGAATTTTTTCATCCTGCCCCTGTCGTTTTTGAGCGGGGTGTTTTACACCCTTCACTCCCTGCCGGAAATGTGGCAGACAGTGTCGCAATTTAATCCGTTCTTTTACCTGATCGACGGGTTTCGCTACGGTTTCTTCCTGGCCTCGGATGCCGACCCGATGCTGAGTCTGGGGGTGTCTCTGGTCTTTTTGGTGGTGTTGAGTGCGGTGGCATTGTTGATGCTGCAAAAGGGTTACAAAATACGCGGCTAGGCGGTATCCTACGCGTCTTATTCAGGGTGGCGGTTTTTTGTCGCAATGCTACCCAATTCAACGAGTTAGAACTGAGTAAAGACAACGATGGAAATTAGTGAAATACAAGCTTTGATCGAGGCCGGTCTGCCTGGCGCGACCGTCACCGTCACCGGTGACGGCAGCCATTTTCAGGCCGTGGTGGTGTCCGAGGCCTTTGAAGGCAAGTCCTTGGTAGCAAAGCAAAAGATGGTCTATGCCACGGTGAACGAACACATCGTCAGCGGTGAACTGCATGCTTTTACCATCAAGGCGCACACGCCGGCGGAATGGGCCAAGGCCAGCAAGTTACAGGTGGGTTCCCAGTAAGACTGGGCTGGCGGGTAATACAGATATCGGCCACCCTTTCGTCACATGGGTGGCCTTTTCGTTTTTAAGTGCACGTTAAAGAGAAACCATGGATAAATTAATCATCACCGGTGGTGCTACGCTGAATGGCACGATTCGTATCTCCGGGGCCAAAAATGCCGCTCTGCCGGTGCTCTGTGCCACCTTGATGGCCGATGGTTTGATGACGGTCGGCAATGTACCGCATCTGCAGGATGTGACCACCACCATGGAGTTGTTGGGTGCCATGGGCGTCACTCTGGTGATTGATGAAAAACTGGCCATCGAGTCGGATACCTCCACCATGACCACCTTTTCAGCACCCTACGAACTGGTGAAAACCATGCGCGCCTCGATCCTGGTGCTGGGGCCGCTGCTGGCGCGTTTTGGTGAGGCCGAGGTTTCCCTGCCCGGTGGTTGTGCCATCGGTGCGCGGCCGGTGAATCTGCATATTCAGGGGCTGCAGTCCATGGGGGCGGACATCAGCGTTGAAAATGGTTACATCAAAGCGCGCTGCAAACGCCTTAAAGGGGCCACCATCGTGTTGGATATTGTTACCGTGACGGGTACCGAAAACCTGATGATGGCCGCCGCGCTGGCGGACGGCACCACGCTGCTGGAAAATGCTGCACGTGAACCTGAGGTGGTGGATCTGGCCAATTGTCTGATCAAGATGGGCGCGAAGATTTCCGGCGCGGGCACCTCAACGATCATCATCGAAGGTGTGGAAACCTTGAAAGGGGTGCGTTACGACGTACTGCCTGATCGCATCGAAACCGGCACCTATCTGGTGGCGGCGGCGATTACCGGGGGCCGTATAAAATTGAAAGATACCTGTCCGAATATGCTGGACGCGGTGTTGGCCAAGCTGCGTGAGGCCGGTGCCGAAATCGAGACCGGCGAGGACTGGATTACCCTCGACATGCATGGCAAGCGTGCTAAGGCTGTGGACGTGCACACCGCCCCGTACCCGGCCTTCCCCACGGACATGCAGGCCCAGTTTGCCGCGCTCAACGCGGTGGCCGAGGGTACTAGTACGATTCGTGAAACCGTGTTTGAAAATCGTTTTATGCATATCCAGGAACTGGAACGCATGGGTGCGAGTGTACGGCTGGAAGGCAATACCGCGATTATCACCGGGCGTGAAGGCCTGACCGGTGCGCCAGTGATGGCCACGGATTTGCGTGCTTCGGCGAGTCTGGTGCTGGCCGGGCTAGTGGCCAAGGGTGACACCGAAGTGAACCGCATTTACCACATCGATCGCGGTTATGAGCGCATCGAAGAGAAACTTCAGCAGCTGGGCGCGACCATCCGTCGCGTGCCGAATTAAGATAGTGCTGAATGCTGAGTGCTGAGTGCTGAATGCTGAGTGTTAAGGGCTGAGGGCTAAGGGCTAAGGATTTAAGGTTTACATCAGAAGATAAATGCCAAGGCTTGTGAAATGAAGATTGTTAGTCCCCTCTCCCCCTTGGGGGAGAGGGTTAGGGTTAGGGTGAGGGGGTAGCTTTTTTGCCCTGCAATAGATTTGAAAATGTCCAGTGGGTAATGCTTTTATGCCTCAAAGGCTGGATCCTACAATTTTATGAAACGTATTGAATATTATGAGTGAATCTAACCGTCTGATTATTGCCCTCTCCAAGGGTCGAATTTACAAAGAGACTTTGCCGTTGTTGAAACACGCGGGCATCGCGTTGCTGGATGACCCCGATACGTCTCGCAAGCTGATTCTCGACACCAACCACGATGATGTGAAGGTGCTGATTCTGCGTGCCACCGATGTGCCGACCTACGTGCAATACGGTGCGGCCGATGTGGGGGTAGCGGGTAAAGACGTGTTAATGGAACACGGCGGTGAGGGTCTGTATGAGCCGGTCGATCTGAAGATTGCCTGCTGCAAATTGATGACTGCCGGACGCAAAGGTGAACAGGACGTGGTTCCCGGTCGTCGTCTGCGGGTGGCCACCAAATTCGTCAACAGCACTCGGCGGTTTTACGCCAGCCGTGGTGAACAGGTGGAAATTATCAAGCTCTACGGCTCCATGGAGCTGGCACCCCTGGTGGGCCTGGCCGATCGTATCGTTGACGTGGTGGACACTGGCAATACCCTGCGTGCCAATGGGCTGGAGCCGTTCGAACACATCGCTGATATCAGCTCGCGATTGATCGTTAATAAAGCGGCAATGAAGGTCAAGCACGCGCGTGTCAAGGCGCTGATTGAGCGAATTAGTGAGGCGGTGGCATCACAGAGCTAGCTTGGGCGTTGGAAACGCAAAGTCAGTGAAAACCATGAGAAACACCGATGAACATTAAACACCTCAATAGCACCGACGCCACTTTCTGGCAAGATCTCGACGCCCTGCTGGCGTGGGAGTCGGTGTCCGATGCTGCGGTGAACACCACCGTGCTGGGGATTATTGCTGATATCCGCAAACGTGGTGACGAAGCGCTGGTGGAATATACCAACCGTTTTGACCGCACCTCGGTCATCGATATGGCGGAGCTGGAAATCCCCGCAGCACGTTTACAGCAGGCCTTAGAGGGGTTGCCGACCGAACAGCGTGACGCGCTGCAAACCGCCGCCGAGCGGGTGCGCGTTTATCACGATCACCAAAAGCAGGAGTCCTGGAGCTACACCGAGGCCGATGGCACCCTGTTGGGCCAGCAGGTCACGGCGCTGGATCGGGCCGGGCTGTATGTACCCGGCGGCAAGGCGGCCTATCCGTCGTCGGTGCTGATGAACGCGATTCCCGCCAAGGTGGCCGGGGTGGCCGAGCTGATCATGGTGGTGCCGACCCCGGACGGCGAAATCAACGAACTGGTGTTTGCGGCGGCGGCCATTTGCGGTGTGGATCGGGTCTTTACCGTCGGCGGCGCGCAGGCCGTGGCGGCGCTGGCCTATGGCACCGAGACCGTGCCGCAGGTCGATAAGATCGTCGGCCCCGGCAACATCTACGTAGCCACGGCCAAACGCCATGTGTTTGGCGTGGTCGGCATCGATATGATTGCCGGGCCTTCCGAGATTCTGGTGATTTGCGATGGCCAGACCGACCCGGATTGGATCGCCATGGATCTGTTTTCTCAGGCCGAGCACGACGAAGATGCGCAGTCGATTTTGCTTTGCCCCGATGCCGATTACCTTGACCGGGTGCAGGCCAGCATCGACAAATTGCTACCGACCATGAATCGCGCCGAGATCATTCGCACTTCGCTTGCTGATCGTGGTGCGCTGATTCAGGTCAAGGACATGGACGAGGCGATTACGGTATCCAATCACATTGCCCCGGAACATCTAGAGTTGTCGGTGGCTGATCCACAGGCCATGGCCAAAAACATCAAACACGCCGGGGCCATTTTCATGGGTCGTTATACCGCCGAGGCGCTGGGCGACTACTGTGCCGGGCCTAATCACGTGCTGCCCACCTCGCGTACTGCGCGTTATTCCTCACCGCTGGGGGTCTACGATTTCCAGAAACGCTCCAGCTTGATCATGTGTTCGGAGGGCAGTGCCTCGGAACTGGGCAAAGTGGCGTCGATCTTGGCGCGCGGCGAAGGGCTGGAAGCGCATGCGCGTTCGGCCGAGTATCGCATCAAATAACATGCCACAGAGGGTGCAGAGCACACAGAGTCTGCATTGCCAGGGCCGTCGTGTTTTTTCTCTGTGTCCTCTGTGGTTAATTTACGATGAATAAGATCAGTAACGATAAAATCTCTCGCTGGGTGCGTCCCGAAATTCGCGCCCTGTCGGCTTATCACGTGCCGCCGTCGGCAGATTTCATTAAACTGGACGCCATGGAAAACCCCTATCAGTGGCCGGAAAAAATGGTCGATGACTGGCTTGCCGTGTTGCGTGAGGTGAGCCTGAATCGCTATCCCGATCCCTCGCCCGTCAGCCTTAAGGCGAGTATGGGCGAAGCCATGGGTGTGCCTGCCGGTCAGGCGGTGATTTTGGGCAATGGCTCCGATGAGCTGATCCAGATGATCGCGCTGACCCTGGCGCAACCGGGGCGAGTGATTCTGGCTCCCGAGCCCAGCTTCGTGATGTACAAAATGATCGCCACCTTCACCGGTATGGATTACGTCGGGGTGCCGCTGGCGGAGGATTTTTCTCTGGATCTGAACGTCATGCTGACCGCCATTGAACAGCACCAGCCTGCCGTGGTGTTTCTGGCTTACCCCAATAATCCCACCGGTAACCTGTTTGACCGTGATGGGGTCAAGGCGGTGATCGCGGCCAGCCCCGGCCTGGTGGTGGTGGACGAGGCCTATCATGCCTTCGCGGATGACAGTTTTATGAGTGAACTGGGTCGATATGACAATCTGGTGGTGATGCGCACCGTCTCCAAAATGGGTCTGGCCGGGTTGCGGCTGGGGCTGTTGGCGGGGCCGAGTGAATGGCTCACCGAATTCGACAAAACCCGCCTGCCCTATAATATCAACGTACTGACGCAGGTTAGCGCAGAGTTTGCGCTCACTCACCGCGAGATGCTGGATACGCAAACGCAGAAAATTTGCGTGGATCGTGAGGCGTCGATGGCGGAATTGTCCGCGCTGGAGGGGGTGATGCCCTTTCCCAGTCGCGCCAACTTTATTCTGTTTCGCGTTACTGCGGCCCGCGCGGTCTTTGAATCACTGAAGGCGCAGGGTGTGCTGATCAAAAACATGGGCGCGGAGACCGGGCCGCTGGCGCAGTGCTTGCGAGTCACCGTGGGCACGGCAGTGGAAAATGCGGCCTTTTTGCAGGCTCTGAGAAAAGCGCTGAGATAAATTATGTGCATGCTAAAAGCGGTTTCACTTCAATCAACTAGCGCTAGGCGTTATGCTGTGCGGCCCAACCGTTTCACCACATATTGAATGAGTAAGAATGGAGAGTAACATGGCTGACCGTAAGGCCACGATCAAACGCGACACTCTGGAAACCCAGATAGAGGTCAGCATTAATCTTGACGGCAAAGGCGTCTGTGACGTCGATACCGGTGTACCCTTTCTGGACCACATGCTGGATCAGGTGGCGCGCCATGGCATGGTTGATTTAACTATCAACGCCAAGGGTGACCTGCACATTGACGCCCACCACACGGTGGAAGACGTGGGCATTACCCTGGGTCAGGCCTTTGCCGAGGCGGTGGGTGACAAAAAGGGTATCCGCCGTTACGGCCATGCCTATGTACCCCTGGACGAAGCGCTGTCGCGGGTGGTGATTGATTTTTCCGGTCGGCCGGGGATGGAGCACCACGCCGAGTATCCGCGTGCGCGCGTGGGTGATTTTGACGTAGATCTGCTAGTGGAATTTTTCCAGGGTTTCGTCAATCACGCCCTGGTGTCGCTGCACATCGATAATCTGCGCGGCAAGAACTCTCACCACATTGCGGAGACGATTTTCAAGGCCTTTGGCCGTGCCCTGCGCATGGCAGTGGAACGTGACCCGCGTATGGGTGATATTCTCCCATCCACCAAAGGCAAACTTTAAGAGTCGATTGCGAACATGAATACCGTAGCAGTAATCGATTACGGCATGGGCAACCTGCATTCGGTGGCCAAGGCGCTGGAGCATGTGCCGGGCGATCATCGGGTGTTGGTAACCTCTGATGTTGAGCAAATTTTAGCGGCTGACCGTGTGGTGTTGCCCGGCGTCGGCGCGATGCGCGATTGCATGGGTGAACTGAAGCGCTTGAAACTGGACGCGGTGGTGAAGCAAGTCGCCGACAGTGGTCGTCCGTTACTGGGTGTGTGCGTGGGCATGCAGGCGATGATGGAGCGCAGTACGGAAAATGACGGTGTGGAATGTCTGGGTATTTTCCCCGGCACGGTAGAGCCGTTTGGCAATGAATTGATCGACCCGGTGAACGATGAAAGGCTCAAGGTGCCGCACATGGGCTGGAATCAGGTGGATCAAACCATGCTGCACCCGATGTGGAAAGAGATCATGCCGGACACCCGTTTTTATTTTGTACACAGTTATTTTGTACAACCGGCGGGGCCGGAGCCCGTGGCCGGTTCTACGGTATACGGGTTCCCATTTGTGGCGGCGATTGCCAAGGAGAATATTTTTGCAGTGCAGTTTCACCCGGAAAAAAGTCAGCATGCCGGGTTGCAGTTGTACGCCAATTTTGTGGCCTGGGATGGCCAGCTTTAAGTGACGAATTAAAGATTTTCCGTCACCCCGGCGTATGCCGGAGTCTAGGGGGAGTGCGAACAGATGGATTCTGGCCGCAGCCTGTCCCGGCGAAGGCCGGGGCCAGAATGACGGTATTTTAATAGGTTTGGAAAAGCATCTAACGAGAAGTAGACATGCTCTTAATACCCGCGATTGATTTGAAAGACGGCAAATGTGTGCGACTCAAACAGGGCCGCATGGAAGACGACACCGTTTTTTCCGATGACCCGGTGGCCGTAGCGCGCCGTTGGGTGGACGCCGGTGCGCGCCGTTTGCACCTGGTGGATTTGAACGGTGCTTTCGAAGGCAAGCCCATGAATGCGAGCATCGTGCATGAAATTGTCGCCGCTTTCCCCGACGTTCCAGTGCAGGTCGGTGGAGGCATTCGTGATGAAGAAACCATTCAAACCTATCTCGATGTCGGCGTGCAGTACGTCATCATCGGCACCAAGGCGGTGAATGCGCCGCACTTTGTATCGGATATTTGTCTGAGTTTTCCCGGTCATATTATCATCGGGCTGGATGCCAAAGACGGCAAGGTGGCGATTGATGGCTGGTCGAAATTGTCACACCATGATGTCATCGACATGGCCAAACATTTTGAAAACGATGGCGTTGAAGCCATTATTTACACGGATATTTCCCGTGATGGTATGATGAGCGGTGTCAATGTGGAGTCCACGGTGAAGCTGGCACAGGCGATTAAGATTCCGGTGATCGCCTCCGGCGGCATCACCAACCTGGATGACATTCGCGCCTTAAGCGCCGTGGAAGACGAAGGCATTATGGGGGCCATTACCGGTCGTGCCATCTATGAAGGGACGCTGGATTTTGTGGAAGGACAGAAACTGGCGGATGAATTGGAAAAGGGCAGATGAACGAGCAAAGGGTAAAGGGTAAAGGGTAAAGATAAAAGGGGTAGCGAATCGACCTTTGGCCGATTTCTTTTATCTTTGCCCTTGTCTCTTTGATCTGAATTAATATGGGTTTAGCAAAGCGCATTATTCCTTGCCTCGATGTCGACAACGGTCGCGTGGTTAAAGGCGTGCAGTTCGTGGATATTCGTGACGCTGGTGATCCGGTGGAAGTGGCGAAACGTTACGATGCGGAAGGTGCGGATGAAATTACCTTTCTCGATATCACCGCCAGCTCCGATAATCGTGAGACCATGGTGCATGTGGTGGAAGAAGTGGCCAGCCAGGTCTTTATTCCACTGACCGTGGGCGGCGGTATTCGCAGCGTGGATGATATTCGTCGTATGTTGAATGCGGGCGCGGACAAGGTCGGCATTAATACCGCAGCGGTATTTAATCCGGAATTTGTGCGCGAGGCGGCCGATAAATTTGGCTCGCAGTGTATTGTGGTGGCCATTGATGCAAAGTGTGTGAGTGGCTTGTCGCAAGGGAGTGGTGAAGAAAAGCGCTGGGAAATTTTTACTCACGGTGGTCGTAAAGAGACCGGCATCGATGCTATTGAATGGGCGAAAAAAATGGTGGACTATGGCGCAGGCGAAATCCTGCTTACCAGCATGGATCGCGACGGCACCAAGATTGGTTTTGATCTGGAATTGACGCGTGCGGTGAGCGACGCGGTAAGTGTGCCGGTGATCGCCTCGGGCGGTGTGGGCGAGTTGCGGCATCTCGCCGAAGGTGTGACCGTGGGTCGAGCCGATGCGGTGCTGGCCGCGAGCATTTTTCACTTTGGCCAGTACACCATCGCAGAGGCAAAACATGCCATGGCCGCTGCGGGTGTGGAAGTCCGGCTGTGAACGTCGTGGCCAAAAAACAGTGGCTGGATGCGATCAAATGGGACGCCGATGGCCTGGTGCCCGCCATTGCTCAGGATGCACAAAGCGGCAAGGTGTTGATGATGGCGTGGATGAATCGCGAATCATTGCAGCTGACGATTGATGAGGGGCGCGCTATTTACTGGTCGCGTTCACGACAGAAATTGTGGCGCAAGGGTGAAGAGTCCGGTCATGTGCAAAAACTCAAGGATCTGCGCCTGGATTGTGATGCGGACGTGGTCTTGCTCATGGTGGAGCAAGTGGGCGGTATTGCCTGTCACACCGGGCGAGAACGGTGTTTTTACCGGCAATATCGGGATGGCCAGTGGCTGGAAACGGAAGCCGTATTAAAAAATCCGGCCTCTTTTTATAAGAAATGATTTAAAAAATATGAGTGATGTATTGAATCAATTGGCGGAGGTACTGGAGGCGCGCAAAGGTGCGTCACCCGATAGTTCCTATGTCGCCAGCCTTTACGACAAGGGCCTTGATGCGATACTGAAGAAGATCGGTGAAGAGGCCACGGAAGTCGTTATGGCCGCTAAAGACGGCGATGCTGAGAAGATTGTGTATGAAACGGCAGATTTGTGGTTTCATACCCTGGTGCTTTTGGCGCAGCAGGGTCTTGGGCCTCAACAGGTGCTGGATGAGCTTTCGCGTCGGTTTGGCATGTCCGGGCTGGACGAGAAGGCCAGCAGGGAAAATTCCTAGCAGGAAGCCGGAAGAAAATCATGAGTGATTGTCTGTTCTGTAGGATTATTGCCGGAGAAATCCCTTCGGATAAAGTCTATGAAGATGATCAGGTGGTGGTGTTCAAGGATATTTATCCCAAGGCAAAGGTGCATTTGCTGGTGGTGCCGCGTGAGCACATCGTGAGCTTGAACGAAATAGAAAACTCACACGATAGCCTCATGGCGCACATGTTACGTCTGCTGCCGACATTGGCGGTAGAGCAGGGTTTGGATAATGGTTTTCGGACTATTATCAATACAGGCTCCGGCGGTGGTCAGGAAGTGATGCATTTGCATATTCATCTGTTGGGCGGAGGGCAGTTGCCCGGATTTGGTTGAACATAATTTATTGTTGGTAGGTGATTTTCATTGGTTTTTAAACATTGGCTTTTTAAACATTGGCTTTTTAAGTAATGGTTTTTTAAGTAATGGTTTTTAAACAATGAAAGCACATGTTGAGTTAAGTGGAGAGTAAAATATGGGTATCAGTATTTGGCAGTTAGTTATTATTTTAGTCATTGTGTTGTTATTGTTTGGTGCCAAACGGCTCCGTAATGTGGGGGGTGATTTGGGCTCGGCCATCAAGGGCTTTAAGTCAGCCATGAACACCGAAGAAGGAAAGAAAGCGGATGAGCCTTCGCAACTAAAACAGGACGCGAGTGATGTGATTGAAGATGAAGTCACCACCAAGGAAAAAGACAAGGTCTGAATGGCTTTCAAATTTAGATGTCCCTAAAAACCGGCAGCATGCTTGCGGGCTATGTGTCGGTCTGCTGATGTGAATTTAATTTATGTTTGACGTAGGTTTTATGGAAATGGCGTTGATTGGAGTGGTTGCCTTGGTGGTGATCGGTCCCGAGCGTTTGCCTGGCGTGGCGAAAACGGCGGGCAAGTGGATCGGCAGTGCGCGGCGTTTTGTGAGTTCGGTGCAGTCTGATATTAGTATGGAAGTGGACAAGGCTGATACCCTGAAACGCTTGCTGGAAGAGCAAAGCAATATTCAGTCGATTCATGAAATTCTGGAACAAACCCCGGTGGAATCTGATGCACGAAAACCCGTGCCGAGAACCGTTTCGTCGGAAAAAAAGGCGTCAGAACAACAGGTATCAGAACAACAACCTTTAGAAAATAAACCTGAGTACTTGGTGAAGGCCATTGACGATACACCGGTTGTTGAAGATAACAGCGCTGCTTCAAGCAATTCCTCGGGTCGTTCTTCAAACCCTTCTTAAAACTGCTCTTAAAAGTATTTTGACTCATAAGCATGACTGATCCCCAGCAATTTCCACCCTCGGCCGAACAACCCTTAGTTCAACATCTGTTGGAATTACGCGATCGTCTGTTGCGCGTGGTGCTGGTGGTGGTACTCCTTTTTCTGGGTTTGTTTGCCTTCGCCAACGATTTGTATACATATCTTGCGGAACCGCTGTTACGCCACATGGTGCCCGGTACCAGCATGATCGCCACCCAGGTAGTGTCGCCCTTTTTGACCCCCTTCAAATTGGCCTTGGTGATGTCGATTTTCATTGCCGTGCCCTTTATCCTTTATCAGGCGTGGGGTTTTATGGCGCCGGGGTTGTATAAGCACGAAAAGAAACTGGTTTACCCCCTGTTGTTGTCCAGCACCATTCTGTTTTATATGGGCATGGCTTTCGCGTATTACGTGGTATTCCCGTTGGTGTTTGGGTTCCTCACCAGTGTTGCGCCGGAAGGCGTGGCGGTGATGCCGGACATCACCTACTACCTCGATTTTGCGATAAAAATGTTTTTTGCCTTTGGGCTGGCATTTGAAGTGCCCATCGCCACGATACTGATTATCTGGAGTGGCATGAGTACGGCCGAGAAACTGGCCGCCAAGCGTCCGTATGTGCTTGTCGGTGCCTTTGTGTTTGCGATGTTGCTGACGCCGCCGGATGTGATCTCGCAGACCTTGCTGGCGATTCCAATGTGGATTTTGTTTGAGCTGGGGCTGATCTTTTCGCGTTTTTATGTCCGACCTGAAACGACAGAGTCTGAGGTTATCGATGACAATCAGATTAGCGCTGCAAAACCGGTCGCAGCCTCGGCAGCAACGTCACCGACAACCACGGTTACAGAAACCACGGATGCTGCGACGGCTGCTGCTGCGGAAAAGGTTGCTGTTGCCGCGACGATTGCTGCGGAAAAGGTTGCCGCTGCCGCGAGGGATGACGGGAGTCGGGGAAAACCCAGCCTTGCGGAATCATCAACGGCCGAAGAGCAGCCTGCCGTTGATGCCGATTCGCTGGCTGAAGACTATGGTGACAATACTCCTGATGATGTTAACGACTCTGGACACAGTGAATTTGAGCCACTCAGCGATGAGGAAATGGACGCCGAGCTAGACCAGCTGGAAGCCGAAGATGACGTCGAGGAGGCCGCAACTTCCGAGGGCGAGGGACAGGATACCGTCGAGGGTGAACAGGGCGATGATTCAATAAAACCGCGTGAAGATAGGTAAGTCTCAGGAAATAATCTATATTTACGGGAGAGGATGCCAACCTAGCAGGGTACTCGGGTATAATGGCCAGTCGGCATTGGCGGATGGATTGAGGAAATTTTGATGGCAAGAATGGTGCAGTGTGTAGTGATAAATCAGCAGAGCGAAGGGCTAGATACCGTGCCGCATCCGGGTGAATTGGGTCAGCGCGTGTTTGAGAGTGTCTCGAAAGAGGGTTGGAAACAGTGGCTAGAACGCCTCACTATGATAATTAATGAAAATGGTCTGTCCACCGCCGACACTGCCAGCATCGAAGTGATTGAAAAACATATGCTGGGCTTCCTGTTCAAAGAAGGTGAAATGGGCAATTTGCCGGATGGTTTCAAAGCACCGGGGGCGAAAAAATAACGCGACGGGTTTCACAGCAGCCACACTGCTATTTCGAACGGCTTATCTCAAAGAACGCGTCAACTGTCTCTCGGTAGTTGGCGCTTTTTTTTGCGCGTGATTTGTTGTGATTCGAAAAAAGGGTATTAGTTGGGATTAATTCAGGTAAAAATTCATCGTCAACAATGAATAATCATTTTATCTTATGCGCACATCGAATATCTCATGGATTGAGAGTGATAAGTAGATGAAAGCCTCATGCTATTTGACGAGCGATGTATTTAATCAGCCAATATTAATTTAAGGAAAAATTACTATGGAACATGTCAATGTAATCACTCACTCACTCATTCTATCGATCGAAGAACCCTGTTTCCTGTTAATGATTTAGTGATAGCTCTTTTTAAGGAATGTACGCCAAAAATACTGGTGTATGCAGATGGACTTACATTTGGCGGCAGTGACTTTGGATTGTCAGACTTTGTAAAGACCTTAAAAAATACCGCAATTCACGGCATGATGCCTGTTGTAGAAACGGCTCATAATAATGCCACTGCATCCGACCACCCTTCGTTTACTTTTACGACTTCCACATTGTCCAAGAACAAATACGATGTGTTGTTTTTATTCGGATCAATATCAAGCGGTACACTGCCAGCGGGAGAGATTGCGGCAATCACACAATTCATGAATGATGATGGTGGTGTTTTTGCGACAGGGGATCATGCCAACCTTGGTAAGCATCTCTGTGGTGAAATACCACGGATTAAAGAAATGCGGCGCTGGGCAGGACCAACAGCAGGTGGTGTCGATCGTATATCAACAAATGATCCGGGTGCTGATAATGCTTTTCAGTTCGCGGATCAGTCAGATACGATTGCTCAGAAAATTTATCCAGCGTACACGGGTACAACGGTAAACTCTGAACCTCATTACCTGCTGCAGCATGTCAGCAAAAAAATTATTGAGGTGTTGCCGGATCACCCACACGAAAGTGAATGCACTATTCCCGCATCACTGGCCGATGTGAATGTGTGGCCTAAAGATAGGAGTGGCTATGATGTGAGCCCTGAGGTGGTTGCGTTATCGGTTTCATATGGCGGTGGTTTTCCGGGCAAGCAACCTATTAGTGTGCCCCGGGGGTTTAATGCCATCGTTGCGTACGACGGCCACAAGGCCAACGTAGGACGGATTAGCACTGATGCGACTTGGCATCATTTTATTAATATCAATTTAATCTCTACAACAGCCGGGCCAGGCCTGGCTGGCAATGCAGATGCCTACGATAGAGTCAGCACCTATTTTGGTAACATTGCCAAATGGTTGATGCCGAAAAAAACTCGTCGTTGCCTACGTTGGCCTTTCTTTCTCACGGTAAAAGAACTGTACCCCATTGCAGAGTTTGTTATCGATTTGCCTGATAAGCCAGGCTTGCCTGATTTGTTGGAAATGGGTCGTGAAATGAATGCTACTTTGTCGCGTTTTATGACACCGGGCCAGAGAAAAGAGTTGGTCGATGATTTATTCAGTTTGCACAGCGAAGAATTGCTGGCGAACATTGCCATGTTAAGTCGTGAACCTAAAAATATTAATGAGAAAATTGGACAAAGAACAGCGCCAGTAGAGTTGTTGGAGCACGTGGCGTTGGGCGCACTAACCCATGCAGTTGCCCACGCATTGCCCAGCGGAGATTTTGATTTAGAGGCCAATCTAAAATCCATCGGTGGTGTGGATGGACTGGAAGGTAGCGTCAAAAAATCATTGAAAAATGCCCTCAGTGAACTGGCCGGTGCGATCCCTGAAAGTAGAGGTAGTATCGATGTGGTGTTGTCACACTGTCATTGATTCTGATTACGTGATTGCCGTCCCATTAGTCCTTTCTCCTGTTGGGAGAAGAGGCTAGTGGGCTCAGCATGTCGAATTTTACTCTCAGTTGTAAAATACCTACATGCCTGTAAACGTGGATGCAGTCCAGTCATGGCTAAAAAACATGCAAATTATCATGTAAACCGGTATACTGCGCGACCCTTCAAGCTCTGACCTAGATTTTCAGCGTGCAAGGGTGACGGGATTCTTTCCGTAAGCTCTTGAAAAAGCACAGTCTTTCTCACGTAATTCACAAATATAGGTACAGTATATGACTACCGACACGGTAACGGCGTTCGATCAGCTGGGTTTGGCCAAGCCCATTTTAAAAGCATTAGATGATGTGGGTTACGAAAGCCCCTCGCCGATTCAGGCCGCAACTATCCCGTTGTTGTTGGATGGCAGAGATATTATCGGCCAGGCGCAAACCGGCACCGGCAAAACCGCGGCTTTTGCCTTGCCGTTGATTTCCAACATCGATTTAAAACAGAAAGACCCGCAGGTTTTAGTGCTAGCGCCGACCCGCGAATTGGCCATCCAGGTAGCTGAGGCCTTTCAAAAATACGCCAGACACATGAAGGGTTTTCACGTGTTACCCATTTACGGTGGCCAGGATTACCGTGGTCAAATTCGTTCCTTGCAACGTGGCGTACATGTGGTGGTGGGTACTCCGGGCCGAGTGATGGATCATATGCGTCGCGGCACTCTGAAACTGGATTCGATCACCGCCCTGGTGCTAGACGAAGCCGATGAAATGCTGCGCATGGGCTTCATTGATGACGTGGAATGGATACTGGAGCAAACCCCGGACGAAAGACAGATCGCGCTGTTCTCGGCCACCATGCCACAACAGATTCGTCGCATCGCTACCCGCTATTTGAATAATCCTGAACAAGTGACGATCAAGACCAAGTCGGCAACCGTGGACACCATTCGCCAGCGCTTCTGGCCGGTTAGTGGCATGCACAAGCTGGACGCGCTGACCCGCATCTGCGAGGCCGAGCCGTTTGAAGCAATGATTGTTTTCGTGCGCACCAAAACCGCCACTGTGGAACTGGCCGAAAAGCTGTCTGCTCGTGGTTATGCCGCTGCCGCCATTAACGGCGACATTCAACAAAATTTACGTGAACGCAGCATTAATAATTTGAAAAATGGCAAGCTGGATATTCTGGTGGCGACCGATGTCGCGGCGCGTGGGCTGGATGTAGAACGCATCAGTCATGTTGTGAACTACGACATCCCGTATGACGCCGAAGCTTATATTCATCGTATCGGCCGTACCGGTCGCGCTGGCCGTAGTGGTGATGCAATCTTGTTTGTGGCACCGCGTGAAAAGCGTTTGCTATATGCCATCGAACAGGCCACCAAGAAAAAAATCGAGCGCATGGAGTTGCCTACAACGGAAATCATCAACGACAAACGTATCGACAAATTTAAACAGCGCATCACCGATACCCTGGCTATCGAAGAAATGGGTATGTTTTACCAAATGGTGGAACAGTATCAGCAGGAACATAATGTTCCCGCACTGGAAATAGCGGCCGCACTTGCGCAACTATTGCAGGGTGACAGTCCTTTCTTATTGCAAAACAAGCCGCAACGTCAATCAAGAGATAGCTGGGATCGGGACGATAAACCGTCTTCCAGTCAGCGAGGCGACAAGCGTGGTTCTTCGCACAGAAATAAACGCGAGGACGCAGAAGGGAAAATTCGTCCGCGTAAAGAACGCGCACCCAAAAAAGAGATGCCGCCGGCAGAAGGTCTTGAGCGTTATCGTATCGAGGTAGGGCACGATCATGGAGTGCAGCCGGGTAACATCGTCGGTGCCATTGCCAATGAAGCTGGGCTTGATGGCCAGCACATTGGTCGCATCAACATTATGGATGACCATAGTTTTGTGGATCTGCCACAAGGTATGCCCAAAGAGGTTTTTCAGGACTTGATCAAGGTTCGAGTGGCCGGTCAGGCGTTAAAAATTTCTCGGGCGGGCAGTGATGGCAAGTCTGCGGTCGTGGATAAAAAACCCGAGAAGCGCAGCAAGTTGAAAGCCAAGCCGAAGAGCAAAGATAAAGATAAATCCAAAAAGAAGAAAACACCAAAAGAGATATCGGGTAATTTTTAAATGCACAAGCCGGCCCCTTTAATGGGGCCGGTGTCGTTACAGCGTTTTTAAATGTTTGGCGAGCAATCTATCCAGATGATTCGCAAATGCTTGTCGATCGCTCTGGCTTAATGGTGGCGGCCCACCAGAGTTCACGCCGCTGGCGCGCATCGTATCCATAAAATCGCGCATGTTCAGTTTGGCGCGAATGTCATCAGTGGTGTACATTTCGCCGCGCGGATTTAGTGCAAGACCGCCTTTTTCAATCACCTCTGCCGCTAATGGAATGTCTGCAGTAATCACTAAATCACCGGCATTCATTAGTTTGACGATTTCATCGTCCGCGACATCAAAACCTGATTTCACTTGCAGCATGTTAATGTGCGGTGATGGTGGTATACGCACCGATTGATTCGCCACCAGTGTCGTCTCCACCCCGGTACGAATCGCCGCCTTGAATAAAATTTCCTTGATAACGACCGGACAGGCGTCTGCGTCTACCCATATTTTCATTGTGTATTTTTTCTCATGAGTCGTTGGTAGAGATTAGTTTTTAATTATGCCAGTCGCCACAGTGGCGCGGTGACAAAATTCAATTGCGCATGTGCCTCCCGTAGTGCAGCTTCCACTTGTTCGGGCTCGCCAGCCCGGGCGAAGATGAAGCCCAAGTATGCGGCACCCTCGGGGAGCGGCACCAGTTCGTAACCCTCGCGCACATAAATTTCTACATCTAAAATGTGCTTAATTTTGCGAGCAGCGGTGAGACCTTCGACGCGACGCAGGATACCGGCTTTGGGAATGGGAATCATCAATACACCTGCGGCAGAGTCAGCGTCTTGTACAGGCAGCGGCTTGCCGATGGCTTGTGCAATCACCAGTTCTTCCAGTCCGTGTCCGCTGCCCTGTTTTAACAGTTGCGCGCACTGGCCACCGATGGTGCGGGCGGCGACTTCCAGTATCCAGGCTTGTTGACCGTCGAGGCGCAGTTCGGCATGTATCGGGCCGTGCGTGAGTCCGTAAGCGGCGCAGGCTTCACTGATGCGTCGGGTAATGAGCGCCTGTTGTGCGGCAGGCAGACGTGACGGGGTGATGTAATAGGTTTCTTCAAAGTAGGGGCCTTCCAGCGGGTCGGGTTTGTCGAACAGTGCCAGCACTTGCAATTTGCCGTTATGCAGCATGCCCTCAAGTGCGACTTCGATACCAGGCAGATAGTCTTCGGCCAGCAGGTAGCGGCGTTCTGCTTCGTCGTTGAGTGTGCTGATGATGGCACCAATGCGTTGTGCAGCGGTAATGGCCTGTTTGGCATTGTCGACTCGGATCACTCCGCGGCTGCCGGACAGGCTGAGCGGTTTGAGGACACAGGGGAAGCGTAACGTGGCTGCTTGAGCGGCAATGTCGGCGTGTAAATCGATGCGCGTGAAACCCGGCACCGGTACACGGTGTTCGGCCAAGCGGGCGCGCGCCAGATCCTTGCGATGGGTCAGCTGTACGGCATCCGCTGAATTGTGGGGCAGTTCAAGCCGCTTCGCGACGAGGGCCGCGAGGCTGACGGCGCTGTCATCGGTGGCGATCACCCCCGTGAAGGCGCGTTCACGGGCGGCATCGAGAATAATCTTGAGGGTGTGTTCGGGGTGGTCGAGGTCGATGCGCAGACCTTCGGCCACAGCGCTGACCAGGGAATGTTCGCTGGTGGAGGCGACCAGCACATCCACGCCCAGGGATTGGGCGGCATTCAGATAGGGGGCAATGCGGTAACTGCTGTGGGGGGCGACGAGTAAGAGTCGCGGGCGGGTGTTTTTTAATTCAGGGGACGGCACTTGAAGGGTATTGGGTCAGAAATGTGTCCCATCGTCATTCCGGCGTAGGCCGGAATCCAGAGTGTCGATAAAGCCACCGGAATGACGGATGTGGGGAGAATGGGTATTTTTCGCTGGGATCTGGCGAGTGTTAATTACGCGCAACCACCGCCCGACGAACCACAGGCACCGCAAGAGCCGGAACCGTCTGTGGCTGCAAAAGCATTTTTGAACACGAAGCTGGCACCCATGCCTTGTTCCACGAAATCGATTTCCACGCCGGAGAGAAAGCTCAGGGCCACGGCGTCAACGTACAGTGTGAGGCCATCCTGTTCGAGGATGCTGTCGTAACTGCTGGGTGCTTCGGAGAAGGTCATGCCGTAGGTCATTCCGCCACAGCCACCACCGGAAACAAAGATGCGAACGCCGTTGATCTCTTCTTCGGCATTGACCAGGCCCAGCAGTTTGTCGTGGGCTGCGGGCATGATTTTGATTTCGTCGGTAACGGTGGTGCTGAATTCGGGTAAAGCGCTCATAAGCATGCTCCAAATTAGGGTGATAAACGGCTGGCCCGCAGCTTGAACAGTACCGGGCACAACAACACTGGACTGATTTTAGCACTCCCGTGGACGAACAAACACATCCACTTTGCGGGGTCTATTTTGCCCATTTCTGTTATGTTTGAGCCGTCACTAGGCAAGGGGTTCCCTTTGCGGTTCAAAACTAGGGGCCGGGTGTGCGCAACTAATGCCCGGTTTGGGCAATCTATTGAAGAAGATAGCGAACAAAAAGCGAATTTTATACCGTTTCCTTTAACGAATTGTGGAGCCAGATTCTGAAATGTTTTTGAGGATTCTCCTGTTGTTATGCGTTGTTTTTGGATTGACGGCCCTGCCACTGGCGGCGGAAAATCGACTGCTGGGGCATGATTCCCCCTATTTGGCGATGCACGGCGATGATCCGGTGGCGTGGCAAGATTGGTCTGCCGAGGTGCTGGCGCAGGCTAAAAAACAAAACAAATTGCTGTTTGTCTCCATCGGTTATTTTGCCTGTCACTGGTGTCATGTGATGCAGCGCGAGAGTTATCGTGACCCGCAAGTGGCCAGGATTCTCAACCAATATTTTATTTCCGTGAAGGTCGATCGTGAACTTAATCCCGCGCTGGATGCCTATCTCATCGATTTTGTGCATCGTACGCGGGGCGCTGCCGGCTGGCCCCTGAATGTATTTCTCACCCCGGATGGCCACCCCTTGGTGGGCCTGACCTATTTGCCGAAAGACCGTTTTCTCACCTTGCTCAGTGATCTCAAACAACAGTGGCAAACGGCACCGGCGTATCTGACTCAAGCCGCCGCCAAGGCCGCAGCGATGATGAAGGGGCAGCCTGCGATGCCGGATCCGGCCCTTAAGCCCGGTGACGGTAAACGCTATGAAACGATTCTCCTGCAACAGGCCTTGCAACTGGGCGATGACATGGAGGGTGGCTTTGGTGAACAAACCAAGTTTCCCATGGTGCCGCAGCTTGAAAGCCTGCTCAGTGCTTATCAGCGAAATGCTATCCCTCAATTGAAATACTTTTTGACCTTGACCCTGGATCGCATGGCGACGCAGGGCTTGCGCGATCATTTGGGCGGTGGTTTTTATCGTTACACCACAGACCCTGATTGGCAGACGCCACATTTTGAAAAAATGCTTTATGACAATGCGCTGTTGTCCGGTCTGTATTTGCGGGCTGCTACGGTCTTTGGTCGTGCCGATTATGAACTCGTGGGCCGCGACACTCTGGATTTTATGCTGCGTGAAATGCGCAGTCCGCAGGGTGCGCTGGTTGCCAGCTTTTCGGCGGTGGACAAGGTCGGCGTGGAGGGGGGTTATTATTTGTGGGAGACGGAAACCTTGCTGGGTATTTTGACGCGTGAAGAATACGCGCTGCTGCAAATGCTGTGGGGGCTGGAAGGGCAAACTTTTTTTGAGGCCGGTTATCTGGCGCGCGTGCAAATGTCTTTGAGCGAGATCGCGACAAAACTACAAATAGATGATGCTGTCGCGCAACAACGGTATCAGTCGGCGCGTGAAAAATTATTGAAAGTGCGAGTCCGTCGGCACTTGCCGGTGGATGGCAAACTATTGTCCGCTTGGAATGGTTTGGCGCTGACGGCGTTGGTGCAGGGCGCACAATTGCCCGGTGGTGAAGAATACCGGCAGGCTGCAAAGAGGGTGCGCGATTATTTGGTGAATACCCTGTGGGACGGGAAACGGCTTTGGCGTGCCAAAGGTAAAGCAGGCGAGTTGGGCCAGGCAGGCCTGGAAGATTACGCCTTTGCGGCGGAGGGTTTGTTGGCGTGGGCAGTACTTACTAACAATGATAGCGACTTTCAGTTAGCGGCGAGTTGGGTGCTGGATGCCTGGCGGCGTTTTCATGATGACACGGGCTGGCGTTTGTCGGATCAAACTTTATTGCCCAGTGGTTTTGGGGTGCCCATTCTTGATGAAAGTCCCTTGCCTTCGCCGTCCAGCATCTTGCTGCGCGTGTCCCTGCAAGTGGCGAAGCGTGATGGCGACAAAATGTTAATGTCACGCACTAAAAAAGCCTTGGTGGCCGGTCATCTGCAATTGAAACAGGCGGCCTTTGATTATCCGTCGCAGGTGACCTTGCTGGCGGGGCAAGTGCCGATTATTTTCCACAAAAACGTGAATAAAACAGTTAAGAAAAATGCTGATTGATTTGGTTTTCGTCATTCTGGCGTAGGCCAGAATCCAGTTGCCGTCTGAGTTCTCTGGGCTCCGGCCTGTGCCGGAGTGACAAAAAATTAGGCATTCCTCTTTTCCTAACGCAAAGTAGCAATATCCGCAGACACCATTTTGGCTGAGGCCTGAAATTCTGCTAGCTCATCGGCGTTAAGATCCAGTTCGATAATATCGCTGAGTCCGGTTTCATCCAGCACCGCAGGCACCCCCATGGCGATGTCGTGTTGACCGTATTCTCCGTCCAGTACGCTGACGCAAGGCAGGATGCGTCGTCGATTGTGGGTGATCGCATCTACCATTTGGGCGATGGCAGCGGCCGGGGAATCGTAGGCGCTGGAGTGTTGTTTGAGGGCCAGAATCTCGCCGCCACCTTGGCGGGTACGTTGATTGATCCGCTGAATCGTTTCTTCGCTCAGAAAATGGGAAATGGGAATCCCGGCGATATCGGTAAAACGCGGTAGCGGCACCATGGCATCACCATGTCCGCCCAGCACCAGGGCCGAAATATCTTTTATCGAATACCCCGTTTCCAGCGCGATGAAACTGGTCATGCGCGCGGTGTCCAAAGCGCCGGACTGGCCGAACACGCGGTGGCGTGGCCAGCCGCTTTTTTGCCAGGCATACCAGGTCAGTACGTCCACCGGGTTGGTGACCATAATCAACATGGCATCGGGGGCGTGAGCCTGTGTATCGCTGACGATTTTGTCGATGATGGAAAGATTGGCTTCCAGCACATCGGAACGGGACATGCCCGGTTTGCGTGGGAAACCGGCGGTGACGATGATGATCTCCGCACCGGCCATGGCGGCGGGGTCGGTGTCGCCAGTGACGCGGGTATCAAAGCGCAGCAATGAAGCAGACTCCTGAATATCCAAGGCCACGCCCTGTGGCATCCCATCCTGGATATCCAGCAACACCAACTCCCGACACAATTCTTCCTTGGCCAAAAGCTGGGCGGTGGATTCACCGACTCGGCCTGCACCAATGATGGCGATTTTGTTCATTACGGCCCCCTTTTTAATATTTTTGGGTGGACACCCTAATTGTAGTTCAGTTGTTTATGCTGCATTTGTACACAGAAAACTATCCCCGGTTAATCCGCAGCCGCGAGGGTGCAGGTCGTTCGCCAACAATAGCATTGGTGTCAATTTCGCGGCCGTTGCGTAATATTTTCAGTCGTAATGTGCCACCAGGTGAGACACGGGCGATTTGATTCATCACCATCTTGCTATTGATGGCGGGCTCATTATTAATGGTTAGAATAATATCGCCGGGGCGCAGGCCGGCTTGCGCAGCGGGGCCGTTGCGCTGGATGCCAGCGATGATGATGCCGGTGATGTTTTGCAGGTTGAACGACTCGGCCAATTGCGGGGTGATGTCCTGCGTTTCCACTCCTAACCAGCCGCGGGAGACTTTCCCGGTTTCGATCAGTTGTTCCATTACGTTACGGGCGATGCTCATGGGGATGGCGAAACCGATACCCTGCGAACCCCCGGATTTGGTAAAGATGGCGGTGTTGATGCCCACCAGATTGCCGTAGGCATCGATCAGCGCACCGCCGGAGTTGCCGGGATTGATGGCGGCATCGGTCTGAATAAAGCTTTCAAATGTATTGATGCCAATCTGGTCGCGTCCCGTCGCACTGATGATGCCCATGGTCACGGTTTGCCCGACACCAAAAGGATTGCCAATGGCCAGAACCACATCGCCGACACGCACGTCGCCGTTGAGATTGAAGGTGATGGCCGGCACTGTATCGAGCTCGATTTTGAGTACCGCGACGTCGGTTTCCGGGTCGGTGCCCACCAGGATTGCTTCGGCGCTGCGACCGTCGCGTAACAGCACTTCGATGCCAGCAGCTCCCTCGATGACGTGGTTATTGGTGATAATGAAGCCCTGATCGCTGACGATGACGCCCGAGCCGAGGCTGCTTTCCAAGTGTTGTCGAGGGGTGTATTGGTCACCGAAAAAATAGCGTAATAATGGATTGGCCCGCTCAGTGACGATTTTGGTGGTGTACACGTTGACCACCGCCGGTGCGGCGGCCGCCACGGCCTGCGCGTAAGAGACTGGGCCAGTGCCGAGTCCGGGAGTTTGTACAGAGGTCGCAGGGCTTTGTTTGAGCTCTACTATCGGTCGCTGTGAAACCGGTTGCTGCTGGCCGAGCAATTCTGGGCGCAGCAGCAGAATCACAAAAGCCGCAGCCAACCCGACGACCACGGCCTTAAATAAGAAAACGAAAGGAGAGTCTTTTTTTGTGGAGGGAGCGCCCATGGGGCAAAGAATACCACGGCTTTGCGTCACCGGTTTTCAGATATGATGTGCTGGAGCGGCGTGAGCACCCATGTGCTGACAACAAAACGACAGGAAAACATAGATGATCCAACGCGATGAATTAGTGACCTATCTGGCGGCACTGCTGAATGTGGATGCCTTTGCCGATTACGCCCCCAATGGCCTGCAGGTGGAGGGTTGTCGCGAGGTGAAAAAAATCGTCGGCGGTGTCACCGCCTGTCAGGCTCTGGTGGATGTGGCTGTGGAACGGGGGGCGGATGCCTTGTTGGTGCATCACGGTTATTTCTGGAAGGGGGAGTCCCCCTGTGTCACGGGCATGAAAAAGCGACGCTTGGGCGCCTTGCTGTCGGCCGATATCAACCTGCTGGCTTACCATTTGCCCCTGGATGCGCACCCTGAACTCGGCAATAACGCGCAGTTGGCGAAGCTGTTGGATTTGCGCCTGGAAGGGACTTTTGGTGGGGGAGAAGGCGGTGTCGATATTGGCCAGTTCGGCCGTTTGGCCCAGCCGCACAGCGCGGCGGCCCTGGCTGAGCTGCTGGCTCGTAAATTGGGCCGTGAACCCTTGCACATTGGTGGAGAGTGGGCTGGAACCAGCGATGAGATTCACCGTCTTGCCTGGTGTACCGGGGCCGCACAGGGCTACCTGGAGCAGGCCGCCGAACTGGGGGTGGATGCCTTTGTGAGCGGGGAAATCTCTGAGCAAACGGTGCACATCGCCCGCGAGCGGGGGATTCACTTTTTTAGTGCCGGGCACCATGCCACGGAACGTGGGGGGGTGCAGGCGTTGGGAGCGCATCTGGCTGCCAAGTTTGATATTACATTTGAGTTTGTGGACATCGACAACCCGGTGTAGACGGAGAATAGTAGACGCGTAATACTCAAGGTAGGCTTGAAAAAGGAGCGACCATGCCAACACCCATGATCAAAAATGACGATCCGCTTTATGTACTGCTACGCCAGGGCAATGTCAATGAATTCAATCGACGTTGGGCGGCGGGTGAGGCCTGCGACCTGACCAATGCCGACTTCCGTAGCCTTGAGTTGTTTGGCTGGGAACCCAAGGGGCTTGACCTCTCTGGTGCCTATTTTCGCCAGGCCGATCTGCGTGGGGTCGATCTTTCGGGTTGCCAGTTAGCAGGGGCGAGCATCCACAACACTAAAATTTCCGGAGTGCTATTCCCTAAGTCATTGTCTGTAGAGGAAATTACCCTGTCGCATCAGCAGGGTACGCGAATGCGGCTTTCAGATTAAGTATCGCCTGAGTGCTTGCTGTATTCGTATGTTCGCCTGACTAATCTGTCTCTATGGCCGCGATAGTTTCAGCATGGCTGGCTAAAGAAGCCAAAAATGCCTTTATACTTGTATCCCGCGATACATCGCTGTACTCCCCACTATTGATGCTAGACCTTGGCGATTTCACGACAGAAGCTGCGGTATAAAGGTTTTTTTGCATTAAACGCCTACAAAGTATGTCGAAGCGTTCCATGTATGAAACCCCATCAACTGTGGAAAATAAACCGTTACTGTCTTTCATATAAATTTCATCACGTCTTTCGGGATTCGCCATAAATTCTTTCATTGCGCGAAAGTGCTTCATTTGTATTTGGATGGTTGAAAGTGTTTCAGGACAGTCTTCGACTAAAATCAAGTACCCTGTGAATAATCGTGTAATGCCTCCAAGTGCACCTTCTTCAAAGGCTTCTTTAATGTCGATCCCGCTACCAAGAACTTCTTCGTTTCGATTGTTGGCGTTTTTGCCAAAAGAGTCGGCAATAAATTTCAGTTCAATTGCGGCAATCAATGTATCGTTATTCATTATTACGATATCCCAAGTCTTGGTTGGTCTAAAGAAGCCCGGGAGCTGTGCTTGTCGGCCTGTAATAATGACAGCACTCGGTAGCCCATTGTTATGAACAACCCAAGTTAATAATCCAACAAAGGCGTCAAGCGTTTTTCCGCTTCTTACTCCAGCAGTTTTTCGTGTATTCCAAAAGCTTTTTATTGCTTCTGAAATTCGTGATTCATGTCCTTCAAGGTTAAGTGCCGTTTAATTCCCTACAATTGATTTTTCTTTATTGCTCAACCCATACATCTCACAGGTCAGCGCGGTAAAAATAGATGTTTCATTCGACATGCCTGCTTTGATCATTTTGGCCTTGATGTTGACATCAACGTTACTCCAAGTAGGTAGCCGAAGCTTCCTTAAATGCTGCGCTTGGAAGCGTAAGTAACCCTTAGCAATTTTTGTGCTGTATGCGGAAACAAACATTTTAGTTACGTTTGATAGCAGGACAACTCTCAAAGCATGGAGATCCCAATCAGTAGAGCATATATAGTAAATCGAATTGTTTGGATAATGCGTGCCATCATCATAAATTACTATTGGGTCACTGCTGATGTCGGGAATTAACAGTTTTTTCGTCTTTGCACGATCTTCATAAATACGATCACTGCTGTCCCGTTAACTTTCACAGCAATACCAACTGATTATCGGCATGCCT
>CAYNYJ010000037.1:0-35422 GCA_964401355.1 uncultured Ectothiorhodospiraceae bacterium
AGAGATGAAAGAAGCCGCTTAACTGGGTTGTATCAAAAAGGTTGACCAGGTCACTGTCTTTTTATACTAATAAGTCACTAATAATGAATACTACTCATGTTACTTAAATCCACCGTCATACCGGCGAATGCCGGTATCCAGGAGCTGGATATAAACATATCAAAGCCCGTTACCCTGTCAACATTAACCTAAAATACAGCCTTGCATGTATTGCCACCCTCTCTGGATACCGGCATTCGCCGGCATGACGACCGGAATTTTAAAAAGAAGCAGCATCCTTTTCAGGCGACTGGGTAGTAAGTCTACTGTGCGTCGGTTTTATGGGCAATCACCTCGGTTGCATCGGTATCCAACGTTAGCGTATTGCAGAAATGCAGGGCTGGTTGTCGATCGGATTAACACTGAGGGCTTGTATTCCCGATTGATCTTGGGTAGTGGGAAGTGTTTATCGATGCGCTTGTCCAGAGTCAATCTGATCGTTAATTGGTCAAGGATTAACAAACCTGCGCGTGGGGCAGGCAGATCGTTTGTCGTATCGAGTGTGTATGGTAGAAAATGCATAAGCTTTGATTGTTTCATCCCTTGGGTGCCGGTTTTTTTTGTCGCTAATAATTTTACAGTCAAGGCTTTTTATTTTTTGGCGATTTTTATCTGGGGGTTAGGGTATTATTATTCGGTATAATTTGAATACGCGTCATAGCAGGCTTCATAATAAAAATTCACTGACTATCTTAAAAACCTTTTTTCCCCCTTAAATATAGCTCTCTTTATCTGGTTTCTGAATAAAACTGGCCCTTTAAATCAGAGTTTTATTTCTGGAAAGTGTTGCGATTACCTTCCTCCTTAATTTTTTTGAAAAATGATTAATTTCATTAAATGTTTTTTTATGTTTGCCGATGGTACTCCCACATAACTAATAGTTGACTAACATCGTCTTTTCAGGTGGCAGTTATAGCGCCCCGGTATGAGGCAGGCTTTGAGCCACTAGGCAGCCAGGTCAACACTGTTTGATAATTGGCTGAGTAACATAAATGTTGTGAACAGATGTTCACAGGGAGATGCTGAAATGAAGAAGAAACGATTTGAACAGGGAGCCTGTCGAAAAATACTACTTAGCGTTACGGAAATGGTGGCATTTATATCGATACTCGGTTTACTGACGTATTCATCTATCGGTTTTGCAGATGAGAAATCACGCATTGAAGATCTGGAACAGAAGCTTGATAAAAATCTTAAAGTGATGGAGTCCCTGCAAAAGGAAATACAAAATCTGAAGTCTTCCTCCGAGCGCTCGTCGCGTGGAACACCCGTTTCTCAAGACGTGCGGTTAATCGTGATAGAACAGTCAGAGCGGCTTGAAGATTTGGAGGACATTGTCCAAGATATAGACGAAAGAGTCGGTAGTCGCGCACTTGTACGGGCATTCGATGCCCGGTCCCTGGATCTTGGTGGGTTTTTTCATCAAACCTCTACATACGTCGGCGGTGAGGATGTATCTACCCATGCCTTTAACAGGGGAATCTTCGAAATTTTGGTCAAAGCCAGGTTTGATAAACACTGGACAGCATTCTTTGCTCAGGCATTCATCAGACAGAGCGGTAATCCATTTGCTGTTGGTTCGAGAAAAGCACCACAATTTAACGTGGGTGGTGGGACGGTAACGCCAACGGTTATTGCCTGGGCTAACTATAAGTACAGCGATGCGCTGAATGTGCAGATCGGACGCTATATTACACCGCAAGGCATTATTAACGTTGAGCATTTTCCAGCGACATTATTGGATCCGGAGCAACCACAGTTTCTGAGGCCTTTCGGCAGTGATACGATGTTCGCTAATTTTACCACTGGTTTTCAAATCCACGGCCGCCAGTTTGTGGGTGACAACCTGGCGGATAAACTGAGTTATAACGTTTATGTCGGGAGTTTTGTTAATGACTCTGAAAATTTCGTGTATGGAGCGCGCGGTGCTTACAGTCTCGGCAATACAGGTGTAACACTGGGGGTAAACTACAATGGCGGTGAGCGTGCGACTGGAGTGGGGAAGCGTTTTAACGGCGGCGGTCTGGATGTCCTGGTTGATAAAGGCAAACTTCTGTGGAAGACAGAGGTATTTGTAACAGACGAAGATTCTAATACTCGTGATAACCGCTTCGCTTGGTATACCCAACCCGCTTGGCGCCTGACAGACAAGTGGATTGCTTTTTATCGCTATGACTTCCTGGATAATGGATTAAGAGAAGGAGATCGGATCGAGAATGTACTGGGCATAAATTATATGCCGAATTCAAGCGTCCGGCTGAGAGCGATATACACACGCAAGGAGTTTGACTCCGGTGTCACTCAGCCATCAGCAGATGCTGATATCTTCCAGCTATCTGGCACATTCAGTTTTTAAGGGAGTGGGAAAATGAATACTTGTTATAAAAAATTTACGCTTCTGTTACAAGCAATATTCTTGGGTATTGTTCTTCTCGCCTCTCCGAGCATGATATTGGCGGGAGAATATAGTGTCATTGTGAATACAGCCAATACTTTTTCTGGATCGGAAGAGCAGTTGCGCAATCAGTTGAAAAGGATGTTTCTTAAATTCCAGACGGTATGGCCGGACGACACTGATGCGAGGATTTATGCGTCGCCAGCGGATAGTCCTCAGATGAGTGCATTTCAGAAGTCAGTTTTGGGAATGAGTCAGGCTGAAGTCGCCAGCCACTGGTTGAGTGCCAAACAAAGGTCCGGTGAAACTCCGCCTCGTGAAGTCAAGTCTGCCCGGATCATGTCCAAGCTGGTTGGTAAATATCCAGGTGCTTTTGGTATCGTTGACTCGGAATCAGTGGATGCGGGTGCGAAAAATATCAAAGTCATTATGTCCTTTGGCGATTAATACTATTTGACTTTCAAAAGAGCATGAAGTGGAGCAGAGGTAAATATGTCGCTTCGGATAAAAATATTTCTTGCGTTCTCCGTTGGGCTGGTCCTGATAGTGATTCAGGCCAGTTCAACGGCCTATTATGTAAATCTTTTACAAGACAGTATAAATGATGTTGTCCTTGCCCAGAAAGCGCGTTCTGCCAGTTATAGCGCCATTGAAATAACCCAAAAGATGCAAGAACATGTGGAGGGAATTGTAGGAAGGATGGGTCTTAGTGAGGCAATGAAAACGTTAACTGTTTATGATAAGTATCTCTCTGAGGAAATCGATAAAATCGAATATGTCAGTAAAGACATTGCCCCTTCCCTGCTGAAAGAAGTGAGGTTCGAGGAGATTCTCACGGCGTACCGGGATCAACTCGTGAGTATGAGAAGTGCCAGTAGTGTCTCCGTTTCAGAAGAGGCGCTTGAAGAGGCGCTTGAAGAGGCTACGATATTTCTGGTTGAGGCCGTCGCCGATTTGGGCCAGAAAATGGGAGTTCTCGAGGTCGAGTATGGAAAATTGATTCAAGAAGGCATCGCGCGTGAAAAAGAAGTGCATTCAAAGCCGATTCAAGCGGCATTGATCACATGTATTTTTTCTGCAGTTATTCTTATAAGCCTGGCGTGGGTATTCTCCAGCAGGTTTTCGGGGGCTATCGGAAATTTGGCGGAACGTCTGAAACGCATTACAGGCGGAGATCTTGCGCAGGCACCGTTAAGAGTCTCAGGTAAGGATGAGTTGGCTCAACTTGGTACTACGATGAATGAAATGTCTGAGAGTCTAAGATATTTGATTGTTGAAATCGCCAATTCGAGTGCCAAGCTGTCTGATGCTTCCGAGGAAGTTTCGGTGATCTCCGGAAAAGTAAGTGCGGGTGCGGGGGGGCAAAGTACCGATATTGATTATGTAGCAAATGCGATGAGCGAGATGTCACTGACCGTGCATGGCATTGCCAAAAATGCGAGTGATGCGTTCGAGGCTACACGACAGGCGGAAAGCGCTGCAAATGAAGGCAGTGCAGTCGTGGCAGAGACGCAAAATGCAATCGGTAAATTGAAGGATGAAGTTGGAAGTGCCGGTGAAGTTATCCGGCGTGTTGAGCAGGCCAGCGAGGATATTGGCATGGTACTCGATGTTATAAGAGGAATTTCAGAACAAACTAATCTGCTCGCGTTGAATGCTGCTATAGAAGCCGCCCGTGCGGGAGATCAGGGTAGAGGTTTTGCGGTAGTGGCGGACGAAGTACGCACCCTGGCGGTGCGCACGCAGGACTCCACTCAAGAGATTGACCAAATAATTGTCCGGCTCAGAGAGAGTGCAGGCGATGCGGTCAGGGTCATGGGAGTTGGGGTGAAGCTGGCTGAAGACACCGTCGAAAAAGTAGGTAGCGCACGTGATGCGCTTGCTAAAATTTCGACGGAAGTATCGGGTATTACCCAAATGAATATTCAAATAGCAAATGCATCCGAGGAACAGAGTGCGGTTGCTGTGGATATCAATAAAAATGTGTTAAAAATAAGTAAATCCGCTGGAAATATGAATGAATCCGCGTTGAATATTGCGCACGCCAGCGAGGCGTTGGCCGAGATGTCTGTTGAGCTGACCCGCTTGATTGGTCAGTTTAAAATTGAAGCGTAGCATCTAGTCTGCAGGATGAAGTCATATTGCCGTTTAAGGGGATCGCTTCGAATGGCAGCAAGTTAAGAAAAACTTAAACGAAACCTTCATCTACTTCGTTCAGAATAAATCAGAGGTTCTTTAACCTAGTATCATTCGGTAGCGGCCACTTCCCCCCCCCCTTTTTTTTTCTGAAAACGTGGCTTTAGTTTCGGCCTATAAAATGTAGAATGCCACCGTCTTTTTTCAAGTTTTAACAAGGCTCCGTTGAATTTGTTGATGTATAAAGATGCGGGGTTTTTGATGAATCTAATATAGCAAGTCAAGATTATCCCTCCCCTTACTACATCTTTGTTCAAAACTTGTTTTTCACCAGTGGTTTGGCAGCGGCCTGCGGCACTGGGTTGCAGCATAGTGTGCCCTTTCAAAATCTTGCCAGATGTCTTGCCCTGATCCGTGTCGCTTCAATCCTGTAGGGGCTAGCTTAATTCAGCCAGGGCTTTCTGCTTTTTAGCGATCTCTATCGGGAAATGTAGGGTATTTTAATTCGTTATTGGGGAGGCGTGGTTTCAGAAAGGGGTGATTGTGATGAGCTTATTTCAGCTCCAAGTGCAGCAGCTTGCCACCGGTTTTGTCTGCAAGTTTTTGGTAATGCCAGTTAGTGTCCGGATTGTCGCGGCCAATGGGTAAAGCATAGACCGGACTGGGGATGTTGAAATAGCTGATTTTGTCCGTGGGGGGTTCGTCACCAATTAACAAATAGGCGCCGGGTACGGGCGCGTTGGCGGCGGCGTGGCGGAAGCCATGACCGATGGTTTCGTTGGCGCCGATGAAGGGTGCGCCTTCCATCAGATGATCGAACATTTCACCCATGCTGCCGCGATAAGTGTCGGCTCGGCCGTCGGAGAACCAGGTGAGGGCATCGAGTTTTTTGCCGGAGCGAATCACGATAATGCGCAAGATCGGGATCAGGAATTCGCTGATGCCGTGCATGGAACCGGTGGCATCGACGAGCAGATGCAAAGTATTGCCGGGTAACCCATGCAGACCTTTGATGAAGACATCGAAATCCTTGCGGTTTTTGCCTTTGGCAAGGCCAGAGGCGGCCAGCGCGCTTTCCATTTGTGCATCCGTGGAGAAGCTGACGAGGGCATCCATGTTGGCCATCAGGCGATTGCGGTCAGCCTGTGTTTTGTCGAGTTCGGTTTGTAGCTTGGCGATGGCCTCTTTGAGTTGCGGTGTTTGATATTGCTCGGCCATACGCGCGGTGATGAGGATGGTGACCAGCAGGAAGATAAACATGGCCAGCATCAGCAGGGCGATGTCGGAAAACATTTCGTAAATAATGAGTGGGGAAGAGCGACGTTTTCTGCGCATGGTGGTGTGTGCGAGGTGTGTGAATGGCTATTTGCGTTTGTTGCCGAACAGATAACCCAGGACGCCGCGCTCGGCCTGCTTAAGTTTGATCTCCATGGCCAGGGATTTCACGTAGGCCTCGCGTAACCGCACCATTTCCCGCAGTTGATCGATGCTCATGTCCTGGCCGGGTTGTTTGATCTCAGTGGCAAATTCGCGCATGGCTTCGCGGGTATTGCCAAGCAATTTTTGCAGGCCGGCGATGTTGCTGCTCATAGTGGCGATTTCGGCGTTGATGAAGTGCAAGTCACGTTCCAGCGAGGGCTTGAAATCGGCGGAGCAATAGACCAGGCAAATACGGGTGAGGGCGTTTTCCAGACTTTCAACGCTGTGTTGATCAATGTGCGCGAAGATGCGCAGCAGCACGCCGCCCGATACCGCACCCAATAAGGTGGTGTAAAACGCGGTGCCCATACCGGCCATGGCGCCACGCAGACCTGATAGCAATTGCTCTTGATCGTGCCCCAAGGCATCCAGTGAACTGGTGAGGCCCGTGAGAGTGAGGGTGAGGCCAACCACGGTACCGATCAGGCCGAGCGTAATCAGTAAATTACCGATAATTTCCAGGCTATGAGCGACGCGTTGGTAAACGGAAAACTCTACATCGACCAGGGCCTCGATATTGAGCTCGCCATTGTTGTTGATGATGGTGCGCAGCGAGTGGAAAAATTCCGCGACACAGCCTTTTTTGTCCGCCTCCTGAATGCCCAGCCAGCCGTCACGTTTGGCGATGTGTTCCAGTGAATCCACTTTGACGAATTCAAAGGTGAGCAGGATAGTAAGCACAAAACTAATGATTACCCCCAGGCCAAACAGACCGATAATGGCCCAGGTGATGCGGCTGGGGTCGTTTTGCACGAAGTCCCATACCTCGGTATCCAGGTACAGCCCTAAATAGATGATAACGGCCGCCGCAGCCCAGATGACCCATAACACCAGGGCCCGGTATCCTCTTTGTACCATGGTGCGATAAACCTACAATATAGTGGACGATGGATGCGCTGCCGGGCTTTTGGGCCACTCGTATATGCTGATTATTCTGTGTCTGTTTTGTTGTGGCTCCAGTATGTTGCGGGTTTGCATGAAGGTCAAATGGGGTACTACCTCATCGACAATTTCGGGGTTTTGGTGGATAACCTTTCGAAATGCTCAGTTAAATTCCCATCAATTCAGCGTAATTGTGTCTGGAAACTTTATAGGGGCGTGATATATACTTGTCACTTGTCCGGTTGTGGGTAACCGTGTTATATATTGCCGGGAATTTATAGGCTCAGTTTGTGGAGGGAGTTGACTATGGGTATTAATGCGACTATTGCGCTGGTTTATATCGTGGTGACCATCGTGTCATTTACGGTTGCGGCCATGATGTTAAAAAGAGGCTCCTCTTAATAGAGAGTCAGGCTAGGTGTTTTGGTGTGGGTTATTACCGCGGCGCTGGCTGGATTGCCGATGAGTGACTCATTCATCGGGCGGGGTTTGCTGATTGCGACAAATAAATGTGGGCAACAAGCGAAATCAGTAGTTGGTAGGTTAAATTTAAGAGCGTGAGCCGGGCAAATAATAATCAAATTGCCCATTACGAATTAATAATTGGTTGGGAGGGAGTGTTCTTATGCATTTCACAATAAAGGCATCTGCAGTTGCGACGACACTGTTTGCCGCATCAGTGGCGTTTGCCGGGGCTGGGAGCCAAGGCAATATCGAAAAGGGTAAAGATATTTTTATGAACGGCAAGGGTGATGTCCCTGCCTGCACGAGCTGCCATGGTATGGATGCCATGGGTGATGATGCCATGGGTACGCCGCGTTTAGCTGGCCAGGGCCTGGTTTTTCTCATTAAGCAACTGGAAGATTATGCGACCGATAAGCGCATGGACACCACCATGTTTATCATGAATATTAATGCCAAGGGTCTGAGCCAGGAGGATCGTGTCGATGTGGCCGCCTACGCCAACAGCTTGAGCAAAGATTTGGTGTCATCGGACATGGCGCAGGTGAAGGAGCTGGGGAACCCGGTAGGAGTGCGTCATTTGGGCAAATCCATTGTCATGTATGGAGCAACGGAGCGTGGCATCACTTCTTGTTACACATGTCATGGTTTTAATGGTCGAGGTGCGGCTCCCATTTATCCGATGATCGGTGGCCAGAAGTATGTTTATTTAGTCAGTCAGCTGAAAAAATGGCGTGATGGTACACGTACAAATGATCCGATGGGTCAAATGCAAGCGGTTGCCAAGCATATGACAGATGAAGATATTTATAATACGGCGACTTTTTTGACGTCAGCCCCCCGGACTACCATGGGTAATGGGCGTGTCCCGCCTCAATATCCTGATCACTAGTCTCTGGGATGGGTCATGATTCAAAAAAGGGCGGATATTTTCCGCCCTTTTTTATGCCCTAATTCATTGCTTGTACTTGTCGCTCTGCATCATTTTTCTGGTAGTATTCGCAGGCTGTGGTAAGTGCTTGTGGGCAGTGGTCGAGTAACCGTTGGATAGTTACCTAAACGACTGCGGTAGGCATTGGCTTTCGCTCTTAAACGGGCTTTATCGGATAGTAGTCATCATCAAATTATGTCAAATAAAAAACAGCCGCTGAAAAGCGGTGAAAAGATCCTGTTTGGGATTGTCGCAGTATTTATCAGTTTCGCCGTTATCGGTTATGCGGCTTTGGAGACGTATCGCCTGACGCGTGATACCCCCCTGTTTGAAAACAAAACGCACTATGTTTTCACGGAAGAAGGGCTTAAGGGGTCACGATTATTTCGCGAATCTCGTTGTACGGCATGTCATCGTGCGTTGCGTAACGGCACCAACATGGGGTTGTCGTTGGACGGCGTTGGTTCATTGCGCAGCCTGGATTGGTTGGTCGCCTTTTTGGCCGACCCGGAAACGACGTATTCTTATAGAACCGTTGATCATGGCCCGCGCCCGAAAGAAGCCGCTTATGTGGCGCGGATGTCGGAACAGGATCGGTATTCCATTGCGGTCTTTATTTCTCAGTTGCGGTCTGAGCAAGGTTCTTCGTCGGCACCAATGCCACCAGAAGGACGTTCTGACTTTATCGACAATATGGTAAAAATGTGGGCGCCTGCTGACTGGAGTGAGCGTTTTACAGATATACGCACCAAAAAGTTTGTCGGGCCTGAATCTTCAGGCGCGTTACAGTCAGATGCGCAGGAAGCAGATACGCAGGAAACAAATAAATCTCAGGAACCAAACAGTGAACAGTAGTACTGAGGAGCCGTGGACGCAGGATAAAGAATACACTCGTTATATTTTGTGGTTTGTTTATGCATGCATTGTCTACAGCATGATTGGGTTTTCCTGGGGTGCATTGATGGGCGGCATTGCTGAATTTCGTCATTTTGTGGATCATCGTATGCACGGCGACCTCATTGTGCGTGCTCATACTCACATTAATCTGTTGGGTTGGGTGGAAATGGCAATCTTTGCTGCGGTGTATTATATCGTTCCACGTTTGGTGAAGCGGCCGATTTATAGCCTCAAGTTGGTGAAAGTGCATTTTTGGATGCACAACTTTGGACTGATTGGCATGGTGGTGTTTTTTACCACGGCGGGTGTATTAGGCGGCTTGACCAGTGAAACAGGCACACCGGAAGACGTTGAAGCGGTAGTGAGCCCGATTTTGGCGACTATGGGTATTTTTGGTAGCATAGTGTTGCTGGCGAATTTTATTTGGGCATATAATCTGTTCCGTACTTGTGCGGGCTGGGAGAAGCGGGTTTGAACATGAAAGCAATTCGGTGGCTTTGCCTGGGGTCGTTGGTTTTTTTGTCGGGTTGTATTATTGATGATGGCACCTATAAAGTGGGTGAGTCAGTGCCGAGTTTACGCACTAAAACCCTGGAGGATGTCGGGGGTGATTTGACTCGGATTACCACTTACCGTTATCCCGATAAGCGTATGTACCAACATTCGCTGGATGATGCGCTGGCCAAAAAACAGATTATCGTGCTGGCCTTTGCGACACCGGGTCATTGCACTCAATGTGATAAGCATTTGCAGATGTTGAAGGCGGCGCTGAATAAATATCAGGATGAGGTGTTGTTCTTGCACATGGATCAATACCAAAATCCGGAGGCCTTTACGACGTTTAAGGTGCTTGGTGATCCGTGGACATACATTATCGATGGTAATCAGACTATACGGTTGAAGCGTGCGGGCCGTATGTTGATGGGTGAAATGGATATCGTGCTTGCTGGTTTGTTGAAAGAATACCGTTCAGGTGAAGCCCCAGTGCAGAAAAGTTCTTTACAAGAAACCCGGTTGCTGGAAAAGAAGGCAGGTTAATTTGTGGCAAAGTCCGAAGTTTTTGAGTTGAAGCCGGATCGTAAAGGTGTGACCTGGGATGGCTTGATGTACGTGCCAATGGTGATTGGTTTGGGCATAGGCGCATTTTTATTTTGGTACGACCAGAATCAGGGTTTGTCATATTTGCTATTCTTTCTCGCGTGTTTCTTTTTTTACCAGGGCGTGCATCGTGTCCTAGGGCGTTTGATGTTGTTGCCGCAGTCGCCTGTGTTGCTGGATGTGTCAAAGCAGCGGATAGTATTGAAATTGCGTAATGGCGAAACTATTGAGCTGATCAAAAACCTGCGTTATTTCTCCGATCATGCCGGTAAATCTTTTGGGTTGACGGGGATGGATATGATGGGTGTCAAGCGCCAATATGTATTCCACAGAGGTCAGTTCGCCGATGGTGTAGCCTACGGCAAGATTGGCGTTGCACTGAAGGTGTTTGCATAAAAACTGTCTATCATTGATTTAGCTGCATCAGCGCATTCTGCGTTGTTGGACGATATCCCAGCCCATGAATGCCACAATAATGGTGCCTATCACACAAGCCGTGGTGATAATCCATTGTTCTGTCTCGGCTGAGACGAGGCCACCGATTAGCATATGCAACGAATAGCCAAGGATAAAAATTGAGCTGATTGCGACCAGCATAAGTAGAATTATTTCTTTCATTGTTCTGTGTGTTTTTGAGTGGCGAGAGCATATCTTATCAGAAAGAAACGCCGGCTCCGAGAGTCTATTAATCATACCGTTTACCTGTGGTATTTGTTTGATTTCGTAATGAATTTGTCAAAATGTTGGCAGCCGAGAATACTGTATGGTTTTTCCCGTTGAAGGCTTGACCCTTGCAATTACATATGAGATTCTCTCGGCCATGATTCCCCGGCCAGCAATGCGGGCGAATAAAATAGGGAGGGGGGCTTCCTAGCGAGTAACTCTAGGTTTGAAAACGCGAGCAGTCAGGTATGACGTGCTGCCGTGTTTTATGCTCTCTGTTAATTCCTAAATAAAATAAAATGTTTGGCTATCAGGAGGTTAAGGGATGAAAAGTCCACTAATGCTTACTTTCGTTGGGGGAATGTTGACGGGAATGGGTAATGGTAGTGTGTTTGGCGCTGCGCTCATGTGCTTTCTTGGTCGCGGCCGGTTTGAAAACTGGGGCGGTTGGGGGGCTACAGCTTATAATCCCGCTACGTTCACAGGATTTATTGATTGGGCGATGATTGTGTTCGGGATTGCCTTTTTTGTGATCCTCAAAGTTGCGGTTGATCGCCATATAGAGATTGAGTCTAAGGCGTAAGTTCAAGGTTTGGGGCCGAGTTGTTTGTGTTCTGAGTATTTTTGAATAATTTTGGGGAGAAGTTTGATATGGCTACCTTTGCAGGAATGATGGGGATGTTGTTGGCACTCAGTTTTATGTGGTTCAGCTGGTATCTACTGATGCCGCGCAACAAATAAATTTTGGTTGATCAGAAAAAAATAACCTGGGAGGGTAAAGATGTTTAAATACCTATTTGCGAAAGCTGAAGATATCCCGGCTGGTTCGGCCGCGATTTACTTCGGTTATTCGTCTATTATTTGGTTCGTTATTGGAACGGGAATGGGTTCCTTTAACGCCGCAAAACTCGCGTTTCCTGATTTTGTAACGGGTAGCGAAATTCTGTCGTTTGGTCACATGCGTCAAGTGCATGTGCTCGCGGTTATCTTCGGCTGGATATCCATGGCCTTCGCTATGGCGATGATGTACATCACGCCGGCATTAGGTAACACCAAGCTCTGGTCTGAGAAGCTGGGTGTTTGGAACTGTTTCCTGTGGAATATAGGCCTGTCTCTGGGTTTGTTCATGTTGTGGATGGGTGTGACTTCGGGGCGTGAGTATTCCGATTTACCTTTCGTTATCGATATTATCGTTTTGTTCGTTATCTGGATTCCTCTTTGCATTAACGTGATCATGACGATCAAGACGCGTCGAACTCAAGGTATATACACCACCAACTGGTTTTTCGGTGGGGCGACTTTTATGGTCATTATCGTGTTCTCAGTGGGTAACTCACCGGAGTTTTTCCAATTGACGGGGTTGACTGAGGCGTATCTGACATGGTGGTTTGCGCATAATGTGCTGGGACTTTGGATAACGCCGGTTGCGGCTGCAATCTCGTACTATGTGGTGCCGAAGGTGACGGGCAATCCGCTGTACTCGCATCGTATTGGTCACTTGCACTTCTGGTCCATCGTGGTGTTTTATTCTACGCCTGCAGCTCATCATCTGATGTCTGCACCTCTGCCTGAATGGCTGAAGTCTTTCGCGTCAGTGGAAGGTGTGCTGATCCTGGTGCCGGCAATTGCCTTCGTTTCCAACTTGCTGTTAACCATGTCAGGTAAATGGCGCATGTTTGTGGAGAATATTGAAATCAAATTCACCATTACCGGTGTATTGATGGCGATCCCGCTGAACATGCAGGGCGGTTTCCAGCAGACTCGAGCTATAAATTGGTACATACATGGTACCGGTTGGATTGTGGCTCATGCCCACTTGGCATTGTTGGGCTTCTCGACATTTCTGGAAGCGGCTGCCGTGTATTACGGACTACAGACCCTATTGCGTCGTAAGCTTTACTCGCTAGGTCTTGCTAACTTCCACTTCTGGATGTTGCTGATTGGCTTTACCACCTACTGGATTTCCATGACCATTGCAGGTTTGATTCAGGGCGCGGGTAAAATCTATGAAGTGCCATATATCGATGTTGTTATCGCTGAGCACCCTTATATGATTGCACGTTGGGTGGGTGGCACCATGGTGTTCCTTGGTAACTGCGTATGGCTCTACAACATGTATATGACTGCGCGTGCTGGCACTAGAATACCTGCTGGCCGTCTGCCGCATGAACTTGCCTACGAACGTTAATAGAATAATAAGGGGAGGAGTTAACCGTGGCTTTTAGAGAATATAAAATCGGAACCCGAATGTTCGGTTTAGCGTTCGGTACGTCCATGTTTGTTACGCTGTACATGCCTACAGTAGACATCGCCAATGTGGCTGCAACGTCTATTGCTATGGATCGGCAATTGTCCTTCGGTCGGGTAGGTGGTTTTAGTTATGAAGACCCCTTCCTGCAAGGGTGGGGGAAGCCGATCACGGTACAGATCAGCGAGGATCCCAATACGGGAGATGCTATCGAGTCGACACGCGCTTTTGTCTATGAAAAAGAAGTGCCGTTCCCGAATGGTATTCGCCATCCGCGAATTTTGGGTAAAGTGCCATCCGCTGCCAGCCTCTCTGTGGGCCGTATAGCGGAGGCAGATGAAGCACAGGGTGCAGTTTTCATCGTTCGTGAAATGATTAAGGATGGCGTGGTCGTTCCGTACATTGAGAATGCAACGGCGACACGGGGCTGGTTGCCTACGGCGACCTTGTCCAAGGCAGGTGATTCACAACGATTGCTTGTGGGTAAAGGCAAAATCATGTTTGTTCGTGAAGGTTGCTGGTGGTGCCATACCTTGCTGCCGGAACAGACACAGGATTGGCAGTATTTTGGTGCTCCGCCAATGCTGGGTGATTTTAATGGTGAGTCTCCGACGGCCTTTGGCTCCGATCGTAAAGGGCCTGACCTGACGCATGTGGGGTCTCGTAACTCCTCACGTGAGTGGATGATGATGCACTTCTTCAACCCTCGTTTGGTTCAACCGCATTCCATCATGCCTCGCTACGATTATCTCTGGGGTGAGAAAGATGCAAGTGGAAAAACCATTGATTACGACGGTTGGCGTGCGGCTTACACCGTATATGCCGCGGGTGAATCCATCTACCCACCAGAAGTTCCGGTACCTGCTCCCGATAGTGAAGCGCGTGCTTTGATTGATTTTGTTCTGAACATGAAATAAGGGGAGTAGATATGGATTGGAAATTTGATAACCCACTGAGCACCCTGTGTACAGACGAACAGAATGAGAAAGCTAAGGGTGTTTGGGAAGGTGAGAGTCTGGGTGGTATTACGGAAGACAATAATCGCTTGCCGGCGCCGATCATCGGTATCCTACTGTTGACGATCTTGACTGCATTTTTAATTACCGCCCCGCTTTGGGGACAGCGCCCGAATGCGGCGATCTATGAGGAATACATCGCCTTAATGGATTCTCCTGCGATCCAAGGTAAAAGTGATGCTGAGGCAATGGCCTATATTGTCAAAACAGTTAAGGCAAGTGGCTCTAAGTGGTCTCATGCACAAGAGCGTCATCCCCTAGAAATGGATGATTTGCGCTTGATTAAAGATGCGGTTATTGAGCTGCAGCGCCAAAACGCAGATTTGCGTGAATATACCGTGTTGGGTGATCGTTTGGCGATTGCTAACTTTGAAGGTAATTGGATTACGGACCCTAACACCGGTAAAATTAGACGTGAGCGTTTACAGCCTTGGTGGGATAAGGGATATACGATTAATATCTTCTTTATTCTTATCTTTTGTGTCGGAGTGGTGATTGTTGTGAAGCGTCTGCCAGATTATGACTGGAAGCCGAAGCATTTTGGCCACTAACTTTCGTGTGTAATATTGGTTATTCACTTTAGTTATTAGCGACAAACTTGGGGATTATAAGGAGAAAAATATGATAGATCTAGATAATGGCCCATTGGCGATGCTGCTATGGATTCTGATTGTTTACACGGCACCGTTTATTTACAGCTTTTTTGTTGATAAGACAGATAAGGGTAAGCCGAATATCACGGATTACAGCAGTTAATTTAGATATATCTAAATTAACTCGGTGAAAGTTAAGGCCATGCCGGGGAACCGGCATGGCCTTAATAATGAGGGGATGATATTTAATTGGTTGTTTGTGAGTTGGGCATGATAAAATGTACGGATAATCAAATCGAGTGTTGGGTGAATGACGTGTGTTGCACGTATGATTTTAGGGTAAATAATGAGTGGTGGTGACGTGACTTTTCCTGCATTGGGCTTTGACGATTGGTCATATTTTTTGATGTCCATTAAAGAAAGCACTGGGCCATTCGGAATTGATACCAGTATTGAAGGTCTAAAGTCTCAAGAGGCTAGTGTTGGGATATTTTATTTCCTGGTTGCATCAATTGTCGTTTTTGCGGTTTTCGTTTTTATGTTTATGTTTATGGGTAAAAGCAAATTGAAGTTAGGCGAGAAGATACTTTTTGTCTGGATTCTGTTTGGCATTGTTGCAGCGGTAATATTTGGAGCAGCACAGATGCTTCATGGGTATTTGTTTTAGGAGGTGTAAAATGGCTGAATTTTTTAATTCGTTTGAAGATGGCTGGACAATCTATTTATGGTTGGTTGCTGGCGCGGGTATTGTGATAGCGGCGATATATTGGGTGCGCTGGGCTGCGCAGAATGATCAGTTTGACGAAGACATTAAGTACCTCGTGTTTGATGAAAATGACAAGGATAAAATGTCAGCAGAAGAGTTTGAAAAGGCTATGAGAGTAAATAAAGAGCAGGAAGCTTTACGTAAAGTTTATCTGGAAAAAGAGGCCGCTGAAAGACAGCAATCTTGATGTTGAGTAAGTTTGTTTTAGAAGGTTATGTTGAGTAAAGATTAAGATGAGAAAAGGTGAGAAAGGTATTTTGTTTGGCATTGTTGCCTTTTCTGTGATTGCAATGTCCGTCAAAGCTTGGATGGTATCCCAAGAAACAGAGGTAGATCTCGGTATTCCATTTTATAGTACTTCTTCGGATGAATTTTCGGCCAAAGCATCCGTCCTATATCGAAAATACGACTGTCGTGATTGTCATATGTTATGGGGGTTACGTAATATCATGCAGGCAGTTCCGGCGCCTTCTTTAGATGGTATGGGTTCTTTGCGTGATGAAGAATGGTTGTATAATTATTTTTCAGCAAAAGATCCACAGTCTATTGTCCCTTCGCGATTAAAGCTTCGTTTCCAGATGCCATCTTTTGCCGCAATTCCAGAAGTTGATCGTAGAATTCTTGCTCAATATATTGCCAGTTTAAAAGTGGAAGATTGGTATTTGGAAGAAACCAAAAAAATGGCCTATGAGAAACTGACGGGGAAGGATTACCCGCCATGATGTTTCGGGTGCGTTGGATCCCTTTTTGGATCGCGATGCTGGTTGGTTGCCTGGTTAACGTTTTGGGTGATTGGGCGCTTGGCATTCGTATTGAGTTATTTTGGGGTTTGGACACTTTTAATTTTCGCTGGTTTTTGCAGTTATTTGTTTTGCCAGTATTGGTGGGTTTGTCCGTATCGTACGTTTATGGACTGGGTGGAAAATGGATTGCTATTTTTCCGCCACTAGTGGTGCGCTACGCTGCTTATTATCAAACGGTTGAATATATTGGTGTGCCTGAAGGTGCAGCCTTGATGCCGTTAGGCTGGTGGGGTTTTTTCGTGATATTGGCGATGGAAGCGTCGATGATTGGTGGCGTGTTTGGTGAAATAATGAATAAGCGTGTTTATGGTTGGAAGAAGGCTCCACATGTATCGGATTTGGGCCCTACTGCTGATTTTGAGCATGATGTGAAACCTGAAGTTGGTACTGATGTAAATAAAAATGACATGGCCAGTCCGGTAAAATCAGATAAAAATGCCGATTCTGGAGTTTAGAAATGACGACATTACACAAGGAAAAGAAGTTTCTGCGCAATAAGTTTCAGGCGAACATCAGTACCGCTGAGTTAGAGAAACGTAAACGTTATCTTTCCGCAACGATTATTACCTGTATTGCGGCAGCGATGGTGTTTGGTGCAATGCATGTGGTGAAGCTGGGAGCCAATCGTATGTCGGATATGCGAGAGCGCGCGACCTATGACTTAGCTGATATGAAAAATCGCTTGCGTGCAGCGGGTGAAGATATTGAACGACATCGTATTCACGAGTCCCAAAAGCAGGCGAATATCACCTATGCGTGGAATGAGCTGGAGGCGTTACTGACGGCTGTTCAGTGGCAAGATCTCACGTCTGTAGTCACAATTCCCGCGGGACCATTTCTGATGGGAACAAATTCGGCACGGTCTGATAAATACAATCAGCCACAGTTCGAAGTGCTTATGCCTGAATATCAAATTGATAAATATCCCGTTACTCAAGCGGAATTTGCGCGATTTGTGGTGACTACGAAACATCGTCCGCCCTTGGACTGGGTCGATGGCACTATTCCTACTAGTGAATTGTTATATCCGGTTACCATGGTGACGTGGTATGACGCCAGGGATTACTGTGTATGGGAAGGTAAACGCTTACCCACCGAAGCTGAATGGGAAAAGGCGGCGCGTGGTACGGATGGGCGTCGTTGGCCCTGGGGTAACGCGATGGATGCGGATAAATTAAATACCTATTATCACGTCGGTTCCAGTACCGAAGTGATGACGTATAAAAACGGAGTTAGTCCGTACGGTGTATTTGATATGGCAGGTAATGTGAGTGAATGGACGAACAGTGATTTTCGTCCTTATGAAGGCTCTGATGCTACGGCTGACGTATTTCAACCCAAAAAGATGCAAGCCCTTAGTGGGGCTGACCGCGGCATGAAAGTGGCGGATTTAGTCGTGGTGGATGGCGTTTATAAGGTGCGACGCGGTGGTTCGTGGAAAAGTGATCCATTTTCGACCTCGTCCTACCACCGTAACTTCTCATTTCCTTATTATGCTTCGGACTTTTTTGGGTTCCGCTGTGCGAATGATGCGCAGCTGCCAGCTTCTCCTCAATCCTAATTAAATGAGTATAGCTATGAGTAAATTACTGATTCGTTTTCCATTGCTGATGCTGTTAATGATGATGGCATCCTCCGCCTACGCCGTGGATAGTTATCGATATGCTCGTGTGACGATTGAAACACCTTGGGCAATATTTATATTTTTAATGCTTATTATTCTCTTTCCGTTTGTTCTCATGGCAGTGTTGTATTGGTATTTTGCGGGAAAGAATCCGGATACGAAAAGTAATGAATACGAATAATTTTTGGGCGAAGTTGGCGTTACTGATCGTATTGGTTTTTAGTTTTCCGGTGGTCTACGGGGCTGTGGAGTCGCAGGAGAGTGAGCCAACGGCGCAACAACAAAAAGACGAGGAACAGGATAGCGCCAGTGTGATTTTGTCCTTTGCAACCGATCAATCAGCAAAAAGCGAACTGGTCGCTATTGAAGACGAGACCAAGCACTTGGTGATGTTTATCATGGGTGTGCCTTTGTTAATTTTGTTGCTTGTGACCGTGGGTCTGGGTGTGGCTATGGGCATCTATGGCAAGCAAGTGTTCGTGCCGCATATGGTGTGTGCTGGGTTGAGCCTTAGTCTGGCGATGGGACATGCCGTCGTCGGTATCGTTTGGTTTTACCCTTTTTAAGCATTCTTACGGATGATTGGTATAAAAAAATAACAGTATACGTTCAACCTTAAAGACTCGCTTTGAGTGATTGCTTTTATTCTTAGAGCGAGATATTCCCGCATTCATTAATTTACGGCCGCGCTACTCATGCAACAGGTTTTGGTGACACGTCGGCTGGGTTTCTTCCTCATTTCCTTGTACCTTATTTCCGGTGCGGCGAGCCTGAGTTACGAAATACTCTGGGTTCGCATGTTGTCGCTGCAATTTGGAGTTAGCATCTTTGGTGTGGTTGCCACGGTTGCCGCGTATATGGCGGGCCTGGGTTTGGGCAGTTTTTTGGGGATGCGCTGGAGTCGCATGACCCGCCGTCCCTTGCGTCTGTTTGCATTATTAGAATTTTCCGTCGCCATTACGGCATTGTTAATCCCCCTATTGTTTCAATTTCTGGATAGCCAGCTTGCCAGTTTGGCGGGCAGTCTGGATTATTCGAACTGGCTGGCTTTGCAAATCGTTGTGGTCATCTTGGTATTGATGGTACCTGCTCTGGCAATGGGCGCTGGTTTTCCATTGATTTTGAGAGCCGTACAAAATACGCGTATTACGCTGGGTGGTATTTACGGCATTAATGCTTTGGGTGGTGCATTGGGTGCCTTGTTACCGCTATGGTTGTTGCCCAACATGGGCTGGTTGTCGTCGTTGCGGGCGGTTGCGGTGTTGGGCTGTGTGGTTGGGGGTGTAGCGTTGTGGTTGTCCTGGCGCTTTGAATCGGGGAAGCGGGTGTTACCCCCCCAACCCGTATTACAACGGCCTGCGACAAAATGGTTGTTGATCTACGCGGGTATTGGTGCAGGTGCGCTGATGTTGCAAATTGGTTGGGCGCGGCTGTTTGGGATGGTTATGTTGCGTACCGAGTACGTGCTGGCGATTATTCTTGCGGTATTTCTGCTGGGTATAGGTCTGGGCAGCCTGTTGGCCCGCTACCTGGGCCAGCGGTTCTGGTTCACGGTTTTACCCATTGTTGCCAGTGGTTTTGCGATTCTCAGTTTGTGGTTGTTACCGATACTCTCGGCCTGGGTAGAACAGGAGCAGTTTACCTCTTTGTCATCGGCTTTATGGTTGCAAGGTGGCATGTTGGTGATTTTAACCTTGCCAGTGACTCTGATGTTGGGAGCGTGGTTACCACTGCTGGCGATGCGTTTGGGGGATCGTTTTCACAGCGGTGTGTGGCTGTATGGGGCCAATTCTCTGGGAGCGGCAGTCGGGACGATGATGGCTGGGTTCGTGTTGATTCCCACTATCGGTAGCAGCGCAACCATTGTTGCGGGTGCGGCGTTGTTGCTGATATTGGGTTTGAGCATGGCGCAGGCTTGGCGATTGCGTCCGGTGTGGGGCAGCGTGGTATTGCTGGTCTTGGCAGCCTTGCCGGTACTGGAAATGCCCACGGTTGCCGCGTTGATGCCACAGGCCTATGGGGATGCGCGTCTGCTCAGGTTAAATGAGGATGCCATTTCCATTACCCATGTGGTGGAGCGTCCCAATGGCCAACGATTGCTGTTAGCAGATATGCGGCGCATGGACGCTTCATCGGATCCCACCGCCGTCGTGGTACAAATGAATCAGGTGCGTCTGCCCTTATTGTTGCACCCGCAGCCCCGTACTGTATTGTTTTTGGGACTGGGCACGGGGATTTCTGCCTCGGCGGCTTTGGCCTATCCCGAACTGGACCGCACCGCAGTCGAATTATCATCCGGTGCAATTAGTGCCGCACGCAATGAATTCAGTCTGGTGAACGGTGGGGTGATGGAACAAATGCGCATCGTGCAGGATGATGCGCGGCGTTTTCTACAAAGTGACCGTGGCCATTTTGATGTGATCGTTGGCGATCTTTTTCATCCCGACTTGGTGGGGCGTGGTGCACTGTTATCACGCCAGCAATTTCAACGAGCGCGAGAACATCTTTCGCCAGGGGGGGTATTTGTACAATGGTTGGCGCTCAACCAGTTTGATGTGAACAATTTACAAGTGGTGTTGAACACCTTCAAACAGGCCTTTCCCGATGCGGTGATTTTTGTCGACGCCTTTCGGCTAGCCATGGTGGGGGTGCGTGATGGCGAGGTGAGCAGTGAGCGAATGTTTGCCAATCTGCAACGGCTCTCATCGATGCAAATTGCTGCCGTGACGGGTGGCGAAGGCCCCTGGACCTGGTTGGGTCGTTATTGGGGCACGATTCCAGAATTGGAGACCCCCATTCAGGACGAATGGGAGCCGGTGATCGAATATCAGCTGCCGGGGATGCGTTATAAAGGAGGGCTGGATTTGTCGCAGGTCTTGTCTTGGCTATTGTCCGTACGGCCGGGGCTTGTCCAGGCAGCTCAACAACTCAACATGGCCGATTATGATTTCCCCCAATTTGAGCCGGCCTATGCCGCAACCGAATTGATTCACCGCAGCTGGCTGGCGCTGTTGCAAGGACGGGATGCGGAAGGACAGGGTTTATTGCCGTTAGCCTATCAAGCCAACCCTGAAAATCGTTGGGTGGGTTTTGCACTGGCAGATGCCGTGTTGGCGGATCGTGCCGCCGCAGAGGCGCGAGGCCTGAGTGAGCAACAGTTGTTGGAATCGGTATTGGGTATTCGTCCCGATCACGTCGAGGCCCTGCGGCGTTTATGGCAGTTGGCAGAAGCCGTGGGTGACACGGACAGGGCGAGTCAATATCGGCAGCGTTTGGCCGTGTTGAGTCCCTTGGATGCGGAACTGCGTAATACCGGGGCATCCCCTATTAAAACCAGGGTAAAGTCAGAGTGAAATACTCAGAATAGCGAGATCTGCCAGTGTCTGGTCGCGGCGGACGTGTGAAAGATGGTGCCTAATAATGGTAGAATGCTGCGCATGAGCAGTAACGATTCCCTGAGTCAAATCCCGATTACCGTTGAGGTTGTACAGCCAAGTATGCCATTTCACTGGCGTCGTCGGTTGACGCAATTTCTGTTTATTGCGATCGCAATTATTGTTCCCGTGAGCGGCCTGTTGCGCATTGATTTGGTCACCGGTGCCTTTGTGGTTTTGGATTATCAAATCTGGTGGGCTGATTTCTTTTTGATCTTTGGTTTGTGGTTGCTGTTGGCAAGTTGCATGGTGATGTTGTATTCCACCATTGGCACGGCTTTTTGTGGCTGGGCCTGTCCGCAAAATACCTTGTCTGAAATTGCTAACGAATGGACTTATCGGCTGTTGGGTAAACGTGCCGACATGAGCGTGTCCGGAGAAAAAATGAAAGTTGCACCCAGCAAGGATCGCTGGCTGAACTGGTTGCTGTTAGGCTCGATTTTAGTGGCAATGTCGATGGCGCTGTCCTTGATTCCCCTGTTCTATTTTTATCCGCCGGATGTGATTTGGTCTTTTATGACCTTCCGGGATGATGATCGCCTAGCGGATTCATTGCATTATATTTATTTCATTTGTGTGTTAGTGATGCTGGTTGATGTAAGTTTTATTCGGCATTTCTGGTGTCGTTTTATGTGTGTTTATCGGGTTTGGCAACACGGCTTTAAAACCCATCAAACCTTAAGTCTAGCCTATGATGAAACACGTGAGGATCAGTGCGAAAAATGCAATTTTTGCAGTACCGTATGTTTCATTGGGCTGGATCCAACCAATACCGATATGTATGACAGTTGCATTAATTGCGGTGAATGCGTCGATGCGTGCAATACCTTACAGGCGAAAAAAGGTGAAGTAGGTTTGTTGAGTTTTGCCAGGGGCTCCGATAAAAAAGAGAAAAAACAACGCAATCTGGCGCTTATGTCAGAGCGTATGCGCTGGACCCTGCCATTTGGCGCTTTGGGTTTGGGGATGTTTATTTGGGGGATAGTGTCGTACGAGGGATATCATTTGTCGGTTTATCGCGCCGACCTGCAATATGCCACGGTGATTCGTGATTACCGCATTGCGATTTCAAATAAACTGTATCGTGATACAGAAGTGACGGTTCGCATTGAAGGCCTTTCAGAAGAAAGTTACACCTTGTCTGATAATGTGGCGCGGTTTGATAGTGCCGGACGTGTTGATTTGAATTTGCATATGGAATCTAATATTGTGCCAGGCTTGCATACTTTTCTGGTGCATGTTGAGTCAACAGATGGCTGGAACGCAGTCTATCGTGCGCAGCACTTTGTGGGTAAAGAATCCTTAACCTCTTATCAATAAATAGGAGGAGAGTTATTTATGAATACGGAAAGAAAAAATATCGAAAGTCAGTCTGTGGATGAAAAGATAGAGCCGATGGAGTCTCTCGCGGATACAAAGTGGGGAGAGCTTCCAGAGGACAACTTTGGTTATGCCTCTGATGAAGAACGCCGTTCTAAACGAGGGCTGGAAGACTGGGAAATGATTGATGCCATCCCTGATTCACAGTTGCCCGTGCCGCGTTGGTTTATTGGTATTATTGTTGCGGTGCTACTGGTGGCGGTGGGTTTGAGTTTTCCTTTTTGGGGGGATCGCCCGGGCTATGAGCGTGAATGGATAAATTGGGGCTTCGGTGCAGCTTTGTTGTACCTTGCCGTGTTTGGTCCCTTTGTTTATTTTATGGTTAATTTTTACGGCTCGAAAGTTGCGGGCCGGTTGGATAATGACAAATTGAGTGATAAACAAAATGAATTGGAAATTTCTAAACAAGATGCAGCAATGCCCCGTGAAACCGATGTTAAAGCACGCAAGTAGGCTTTTCACGCTGAGTTTTGCAAGTGCGGTGATGCTAACCGTGGTGGCGTGTGGCGAAGAAGTCCCATCGGATCCTTCGGCTTATCCTGATGCAGGCTCTAGCGCGGCGCGTTTGTATTACGAAAAATGTGCTGATTGCCACGTTGCGCCACAGCCGACAGTGCATACTGCAAACAGGTGGCCCGGCATTGTACAACGTATGCAAATGCGTATGCAGGCCAATGCCAGAGAGCCTCTTGATAAAAATGAATTAACCGTGATTTTAGATTATTTAGAACGTCATGCACGAGTCGATAATCAATAATGATTCAAAGAAATGTCAGATTATTTCTTGCTAAATTAAAGCCGAAATATTTTCTGGTGGTTTTATTGATGGTGATGTTACAAGCTTGTGCTGGGGAAGGCGTTGTCGTGTTAGGGCCGCAACAGTGGCAGGATCTGGAATTTCGAGTGGAAGTGCATCCTAGTCCACCCAGCGTGGGTATGACGGAGTTTATCGTCATTGTCAGTCGTGAGGTGTATAAACCGGGTGTCGGTTTGGTGGTGGAAATTCGCGTGGGTGAAAAGACCCAATGGCGACAGGCAATTCAGGATGGGTATACCGGGGTTTATCGTCGCGCGGCTTATGTGACTGATCCGCAGACGCAATCCTTGTTAGTGCAGGTGCGTCGAGTCAATAAGGATGGAGAGACGTTGTTGTCTTTTCCTTTGAACCAATGGGCTGTAACGCAGGCACCGCCACCGGCGCAGAAAAAATAAACACGTTATGGTGGGGCATAATTGTCTAGCGCGTTTTCGCCGCCAGACGTTTACTGGCACGCCAGCGTCGCAGTAATAAAATGCGATCGCCGCCGCGTTCTTCATTGCACTTCGGGCAGGTGAGATAACACAGGTACATTTCTTTGGGCATACGCCCCCCATCCAGCAGTGTTTCTTGTTGCTGACGGACGCAGCTGCGCATAGTGCCAATACCACCTTCGTGTAAAAAACCGTGTAACTGAAAGTCAGTGGGCAGGCGTTTGAAATGACGTGAGGGTGATTCGCTATTTTCCAGTAAACGTATCATCGTGCCACGCAACCAGCCGGTGCGTGTTAATGCAAATCCTGGCCAGCGCTCGGTCATTTCCAGCTGCTCGATTTCATTTTGTTGGCGTTGCTGATAAAGCTCAAATGAGAGAGGCATGTGCAGAAAGGAGGCGATGGGTAATATATGCGCGGCGTGATGTGCGAGGTCGATATCGCGGTCGTGCCAGTCCGGGTAATCGCCCGGACAGCCGCACTCCAGCATCATGGTGTGCGGCGAATCTTCCGCACGGTGAGAAAGATATTGGCAAAGTAGACCCAGAAACCGATGCCCATCACCGTCGATACCACCCCAATCGTTGGACCGTAGAAACGATGGATATCGTCCACAGAGTCGGGGTCTTCCAATAATGCGATTCCTTCCAGAATACCGAAAGTCATCAGTGTGCTGTAAAAACCGGCGATGCCCAGGGTCGTCCACCAGAAGGTGTGTTCTACCAGACGTTGAGAATAAAGGCTGATTCCGCTCATTTTGGGAAGCAGATAATAGGAAGCCCCCATCAGAAAGATCACGACTCCGCCGACGACGTTGATGTGTGCGTGGGCTAGGGGGTCGATCAGATGACCTGGACCACCGTAGGGGCTACCAATGCTGTCCAGCCAAGCGCGTATCGGGCCGAGTATCTGTAGCACGCCATGCACGGTGCCAACGAATAAACAGAAGGATGAAACGGCTATAAATTTGATCAGCCTACGGTATTCTGTGGAATCTGGGTTTGATGGCATTTGCATATTTACTACGGTAACAGGCCTAACGAGCCGAAATGCGAGTGGCTAGTACGGAGTTTGGTGGGTTGAATATCGATCAGTGAAGATAAAGGTGTGTCGATAAAAAAGCCCGGAGGATTAAGTCCGGGCTCTTGTATGAGCTTGTGGCTCTTTTTAATTCTTACTTTTTACGGGCTTCAGCGGCCACATCGCAACCAATGCCACCCAGAATCATGCTGCCTACGATGATAACCACAAACACAGTGATCGGTACTATTATAGCTAGAGTCATGGAATTCTCCTCAGAATGCCTCCCCCCACAGGAGGTCAGATCAAATTTCTGCGGAGAGTCTACCCAATCGGGGAGAGTCGCGCAAGCTTCGGAAATGAGAACACTATGGGTAAAACCTGTGCGAAATACTCAAGAAATAACGTTTGGCCGAATCGTTGCCTAGGCGCTTTGCGCCATGAGCCCTTCATATTTGGCGCGCAACTCATCCTGGCTTTCTTTGTGGTCAGGATCCAGCGGGATGCAGTCTACCGGGCAGACATCAACACACTGCGAGGTGTCGTAGTGGCCGACACATTCGGTGCACAGGTTTGGGTCGATCTCGTAGATCTCCTCGCCTTGAGTGATAGCACCATTCGGGCATTCGGGTTCGCAGACGTCACAGTTGATGCATTCGTCGGTGATTAATAAAGACATATTCGGAAACTCATTCAGAACGTCATTTTAATGAGTATGACGTCAAACGTGGAAATAACAGCCTAACCAAGCTAGCTTACCGCATTTTTTGCGCTAATTCAGCCATGATTTTTTTGTGGACGAAGGGAGAGACATCCCCTCCCAGGCTGGCAATTTCTCTAACCAGGGACGAGGATATATTGGCGTATTGTTCGGCCGGAGTCAGAAACAGGGTTTCGATGTCGGGCGCGAGTTTGCGATTCATGCCTGCCAGCTGGAATTCATAGTCGAAATCCGAAACTGCGCGCAGACCTCGCAATATTGCTTTGGCCTCTTTTTGACGGGCAAATTCCACCAGTAGGCCATCGAAACCGCAGATTTCAACTTTGTCCTGTCCTGCCAGTACAGTGCGGGCTAGTGCTAGGCGCTCATCGAGGGTGAACAACGGGGATTTTCCGGGTTTGGCGGCGACGGCGACGATCACCCGGTCGAACAAACGGCTGGCCCGTTCAATCAGGTCGGTGTGACCGTGTGTGATGGGGTCAAAGGTTCCAGGGTAAATGGCGATGTTAAGCATGGGCGGATTGTCTCATGATTCGGCTTGTGGTGATGGTAAAGCAGGTTTAATCGACTCGAATCAAGCCGTATCGCACCTGGCCAGCGGTTTGTTCTCGAATCAGCTGCCAGTTTTCGGGTCGATCGGGTGCGGGTAACGTCGATTCCATTTCCAAATAGAGGAGAGCACCTGCGGCCAGCCACTGGTGTTTTTCCAGCAGCGTCAGGCTATCTTGAATTAGTCCCTTGCCAAAGGGGGGGTCGAGAAACACCAGTCCGTATTTTACGTCGCCGGGGCCGTGTTCCAGAAAACGCGCCGCAGGCAGCCGGGAAACTACGCCATTGTTGCATCGCAGGGTGCGTAAATGGGTTTCCAGTTGCTGGGTCACCGAGGTATTGTTATCGACGAACATTGCTGTTGCGGCGCCGCGCGAAAGGGCTTCGAGCCCCAGGGCGCCGCTACCCGCGAACAAGTCGAGACAGTGGACGTCGGTGACATGACCTTGCAACCAGTTGAACAGGGTCTCGCGTACCCTGTCGGGGGTGGGGCGCAGGCCTTGCGCATCGGGAAAATCCAGTTTGCGCCCGCGCCATTGGCCACCGATGATGCGTAGGCGGTTTTGTGGGGTCGATGATTTTTTGGGCCGGCGGCTCAGTCGGGTTTCTCCGAGGTCGCAAGTCCGAGCCAGTCGCGGGGGCGCAAATAGTCGTCGTAAAGTACCGCCTCGGGGCTGCCAGCCTCCGGTGCCCAGTTGTAGCGCCATTTTACCAGCGGCGGTAGAGACATCAAAATCGACTCGGTGCGGCCGCCAGTCTGCAATCCGAACAGTGTGCCACGATCGTAGACCAGATTGTATTCCACGTAGCGACCGCGCCGGTATAACTGGAAGTCGCGCTCACGCTCGCCGTATTCGGTGTTTTTGCGACGCGCAATGATGGGGCGATAGGCCTCCAGATAATGATCACCGACGCTTTGCATGAATTTAAAACATTTTTCAAAGCTGCTGTTCGTGCTGAGAGAGTTGAGATCATCAAAAAACAACCCGCCGAGACCGCGTGTTTCCCCCCGGTGTTTGAGGAAAAAATATTCGTCGCACCATTTTTTGTAGCGCGGATAAACATCGTCACCAAAGGGGTCGCAGGCATTTTTTGAAATTTGGTGCCAGTGAATAGCATCTTCTTTAAATGGATAATAAGGGGTGAGGTCGAAGCCGCCACCAAACCACCAAATGGGATCTTCGCCGTCTTTTTCGGCGATGAAAAAACGCACGTTGGCATGTGAGGTGGGTGCATAGGGGTTTTTGGGGTGAATCACCAGCGACACGCCCAGGGCTTCGAAAGTTCGGCCTGTCAGCTCGGGGCGGTGGGCGGTAGCAGAGGTCGGCAGGCTACCACCAGAGACGTGTGAAAAATTCACCCCCGCCTGTTCGAAAACCGCGCCGTCAGTGAGTACCCGGGTACGACCGCCACCGCCACCGGTTTCACGTTCCCAGTTGTCTTCAAAAAAATGGGCGCTGCCGTCTTCTGCGGCGATTCCGGCGCAAATGCGATCCTGTAAATCGAGTAGATAGTCTTTGACGACCTGAATGTCGGGCTGGCTCATGAGCTGTCCTGATGCTGAATATGCGAGATGAAATCAATAGTGCTGTAACGGTGCGAGGTGCTACAACGCCGCAAAAATCAAGGCAAAGGTTACACTACAGCAGTATTTTTTGCGACCGGGATGGTATCGCAGTTACGGTGAGCGTTGGGAAACAGCGCAGTGATTTACTCAAGAAATATTAGTTCTTGTAGCCCCATAATGCGCTGAGATTGAGGGGGGGGAGTTTGTCAGGTGAGTACAGTTCTTTGATGCCGTGCAGATCATCGTTACAGTCGCGTCGTAATGGCTTTCCAAAGGGGCCGCCACGCGGCGTAATAATACTTTTTACAATGGGCCACATGCCCGACACCGGGCGTTTGATCACTATCGCTGTTTCACCGTTTTTCAGTCGTACAAACGAACCGGGTGGGAACACTCCAAGTAGTTTGATGAAAATTAATGACAAGGTTTCGTCATGCTCTTTCCCCTTGTTCATAAACAGCGTTTTCAGGCTGTCGTTGGCAGTGAATGACTTACGATGTTCGCGAGGCGACACCATGGCCGAGTAGCGATCTGCGAGTGCGATAATTTTTGCCTCTTCCAGAATATCCTCGCCTTTAAGACCGTTATAACCGGTACCGTCATTGCGCTCGTGATGTTGTAATACGATAGTCAACAATTGTTCATCGGTGATGCCGGCATCTCTTAGTATGTTGGCCGATTGCGAGGGATGTTCTTGAATTTGTTGACGTTGCTCTGCAGATAAGGGTCCTTGTTGTCGGTGTAATGTGGTTTGCAGACTGAGCATGCCCAGGTTGGCAGTAAGTGCAGCAACGATCAGGCGCTCACGCCGTGCATCTTCATACTTGAGAAACTCGGCCAACAATTCACAGAGAATGGCGACATGAAGTGGGTGTGCCAAAATATATTCAAGGTCGTGAGTGAGTTGTACAGCTCCCAATGCGGCGTCGAAGTCTTGCACGCACATTTTGTGGATATCGTTTGCCAAGTTGCAGATACGCGCTGGCATATCCGGCTTTTTATTCATTAAGCCTGAAAAAATGCCTTTTAGGCGTTTGGATAGATCGTCAATGGTGAGAAAGGGACTGATCAGTATCTTTTTAACGGGGGGTGCCAGCGCGGCAGATTTTTTGGCGCTCGGTTGCCGATAGAGACCACGTTCTAACAGTGCCGCTAATTGCTGCGGTGATTTTATAATGGTGCCCTTGTTGAGCAACAAGCGGCCTTTGGCGTCAAAGGCGGCCCACTCCATGGCAGTACCGACTTTTATTTCTTCTGCAAGTATCTTGGTCTGTCCGGACATTAATAAAACCTTTGAGTAACACGGGTGTTATCGTTGTATGCGGACTAAAACTTTAATGTACTTAAGGTTTTTCCAGTATCGTTGGCGGAGAAATTGTGATGACCATCCTTGGCCAGGAGGTTGTCAATAATGTGTCGTGATTTAGGCGGCGTGCAGGGCCTTGGCCTTTTGAGCAGCTTTGGCTTGTTCTGCGTCGTAAGCCTGGCCGGACCACAACATATCGTAGGCAATTTCTTCGTTACCGTTTTCGCAAATTTCGATGACTTTCAGAAATAATGGTTGAAAGGTCTCGCTGCGGTGCGACTCTTTGTGTTCCTCGAAAGAGTTCCAGAAGGTGATGATTAGCGCTTCTTTGCCTTTGAGTTTGTTCTCGACAGCTTGGCCGACAGTGGAACCTTCGTTGGAAATGTTGCCGCTATTAAGAAGTACGAGGCCACCTACGAAGCCGGTTTCCGAGTGATAGGTTTTGACATTTTCGCACAACAAGGCAACACGCTCCTGCAAATCGTCGATGCTGTAGCCTTCTTTGAGGATGACGCGGTTGACGGTAACAACACCGTCGTGTGCAAAGTTAGGAATAAATGACATGAGAGCCTCCTCGGCAAATACTGCGCTTTAGAATGTGCAGCCAGTAAATTAGCAATGGTTAATATTAGATATTTCTAATTTAAAGATTTAGCAGGCTGGCGTCAAGTATTCATTTTGAGGGATATAAATTTTTTTTATAATCAACCGGGGCGGATAAGTTTTTTTGTAGCCCAATCCCGGATGGACGTGGGGCTGGTTGCAGCGCCGATGTTGCCTGTCAGAATGGCATCCAGCTGATGCGGGAAATATTTGCGTACCTTCAGCGCCTGGCGGGCGGGGGGTAAACTGCTGGGGTTGGCGCTGGTGGAGACCAGAGCATGACCCGTGGCTTCGCATAATGCTGCAGCCAGTGGGTGAGCGGTTACTCGCACCGCGATGCTTTGGTGTTCGCCGCGTAGCCAGCGAGGGGTATCTGTGCGGGCGGGGAGTAGCCAGGTATATGGGCCGGGCCAGGTTTTCTGCAACTGCGCCAGGGACGCTTCATCCAGCGGTGCAATAAAGGCGTGCAATTGTTCCAGGCGGGAGGCGATCAGAATCAGCCCTTTGTGCATGGGACGATGCTTGATCGCCAATAGACGCGACACTGCGATGGAGTTGAGTGGGTCGCACCCTAGCCCGTATACCGCTTCGGTGGGATAGGCGATGACGCCACCGCGATGGATGACGCCAGCGGTTTGTTGCAGTTTCCAACGTGATTGACGGCGTAGCGTATCGTGAGTACTCATAATCTGGGGAATAGATCAGAGGTTCCCTTATTTAGCAAGCCGTAGGTTGGTCAGTATCGGTCACGTAGTGGCCGGTGACACCCGGGGTGCGGTGGGCGGAGATGATTGTCACTTTGCAGAGTACTTGCAGTGCATCCAGGGTGGCCTGCAGACGGGTAAGTCAGAATCATAGTCGATGGGAATAGCGACGAAAGGTGCCGTCATTTTGTGATCCCTTTTAAGGTTTAAATGAGATGTTGTTGGCCGACTGCTCGCGCTGAATGGCGCGGTAACCAATATCGCTGCGGTAAAAGACACCATTCCAGTGTATTTTCTCGGCGAGCGCATAGGCTTTTTGCTGGGCCTCGAAAACGCTATTACCCAATGCGGTGGCGCACAACACCCGACCACCGGCAGTGACGAGGTTGCCGTCCTGCTGGGCGGTGCCAGCGTGGAACACTTTGCCATCTTTGGTGTTGGCGTCATCCAGCCCGCTGATGATCTGGCCTTTATCGTAGCTGCCGGGATAACCGCCCGCCGCTAGCACCACGCCCATTGCCGCGCGTGGATCCCATTGCGCCGTGACTTGATCCAGTCGGCCATCCAGCGCCGCTTGGCACAGGGCAACCAGGTCGGATTGCAGGCGCATCATGATGGGCTGGGTCTCCGGATCACCAAAACGACAATTGTACTCAATCACCTTGGGTGTGCCATTTTTGTTGATCATCAGCCCCGCATACAAAAAACCGGTGTAGGGGTTACCTTCGGCAGCCATGCCGTGCACCGTCGGCTCAATCACCTCGGCCATGATGCGAGCATGAATTTCCGGCGTCACCACTGGCGCGGGGGAATAGGCCCCCATGCCGCCGGTATTGGGGCCGATATCGCCTTCGCCCAGGCGTTTGTGATCTTGCGAAGTGGCCAGCGGCAGGATGTTTTTGCCGTCTACCATACAGATGAAACTGGCCTCTTCGCCGTCCAGAAATTCCTCGATCACCACCCTGTGCCCGGCTTCACCAAAGGCATTGCCTGCTAGCATGTCGCGCACGGCCGTTTCGGCCTCGTTCAGCGTCATGGCGACAATGACGCCCTTGCCTGCGGCCAGACCATCGGCCTTGATGACGATGGGTGCGCCTTGTGCGCGCACGTATTTGCGAACATAGCCCAGCGCCGCATCGATGTCAGTGAAGTTGCCGTAGTCGCCGGTGGGAATGTTGTGACGCGTCAGAAAATCTTTGGTAAAGGCCTTGCTGCCTTCCAGTTGCGCTGCGCCTTGAGTGGGGCCAAAACAGCGCAGGTCTGCTTTATTAAAGGCATCGACCAGGCCCATGACCAGCGGTGCCTCCGGGCCGACGATGGTCAAGCCAATGTTGTTGTCTTTGGCAAAAGTCAGCAGGGCATCGATGTCTTCCACGCCGATGGCGACGTTTTCCAATTTTGGCTCGCGCGCCGTGCCCGCATTACCGGGGGCGACGTAGATTTTTTCCACGTCCGGGGATTGTGCTGCTTTCCAGGCGAGAGCGTGCTCGCGCCCGCCGCCGCCGATGACCAGTACTTTCATGTGTGCCACTGCCCCCAGCCCGTTGGACTGTGTCGAAAAGAAAGCGGTTGATTATACCTGAATGTGGGTGAGGACTGTGGTTTTGGTTGAGCCGGTATGTATTGTCCATCGGAAGTTTGTGCGTGGTTTCTCAGCCTAGCAGATACGAATGATTTTTTTATTTGGAGGGCGGCGAGCAATTTTTCTTTGAATGGCCAAAGGACTCAAAGGACATGTTAAAAAGTAACGTGCCATTTATTGCAATTCCTCGATAAACCGCCCACAAATTTAGTGTCCCATTCTGCTTCGGTATCAGACATTTGAGGCTACGCAAAGGTGCGCCTCGTGTAGCGAACCCGGTTAAACGATGACAAGTTGATCAGTGCTGAGTTTTAGGCTCTTGCGAGCATACAAAGAAAGCCTTAATCACCAAAACATTTAAAGATATACAGAACCCATCCGATAAGATAAGTATTCCGTAAATTGAATTACATCGATGTCGATTTTTGTCGCTTGAGAGTCCGCTGTATGAAAATTAAATTAATGGTTTCCATTTTTGCTCTGATTGCCGTCGGAGTCGGGTATTTAGGCTATATCGAATATGACGAGAAAGGTAAGGGCTTCGAGTTCCTTACCAGTGTCAAGGAACGATATTCTACGCCGGAGATAAAAATCCCCGAAAATAACTTCTTCACACACGTCCGTGCGGACCTGGGTAAAAAACTCTTTTTTGATCCCCGTCTGTCAGGTTCCAACTGGATTAGTTGTGCGACTTGTCATAACCCAAGTATGGGTTGGTCGGATGGGTTGCAGACCGGTATTGGTGAGGGTCAAAAGGTTCTGAATCGAGCCACCCCCACGATATTGAATGTTGCATATAACTTCTTGCAAATGTGGGATGGGCGTTTTCGTTCTTTGGAGAAACAAGCCTTGGGCCCCATTGAAGCTAAAGATGAAATGAATCAGAACCTGGATGAGTTAGTAGAAGAGTTAAAGGCTATTCCAGGCTATGTGACGCTCTTCAATGAGGCTTATCCCGGGAAAGGGATTAGTAAAGGGACAATAGCGTACGCACTCTCCAATTTTCAGCGCACCATCGTCTCTGGTGAGGCGCCATTTGACCGATGGGTTCAAGGGGACGAGCGTGCCATTAGTAAAGAAGCAAAACGCGGATTTGTGCTTTTTGAGGGAAAAGGGCATTGCAGTACGTGCCATTCCGGATTTAATTTTACGGATGATGGCTTCCATAATATTGGTCTGAAAAGTGACGACCCAGGCCGGTATGGTGTGGTGCCAGTTGCGGTTACTAGGGGAGCCTTTAAAACACCGACACTCAGAGACATCATCAAAACCGCTCCTTACATGCATAACGGAGCCTACTCAACATTAGAAGAAGTCATAGACCATTATGTGGATGGCGGAATAAGATTATCCAATTTATCACCCAATTTTAAGGCTGCAGAGCTTGATGCTTCTGAAAAGTCTGATCTTATTGAATTTTTAAAAACGCTAACTAGCGAGCAAATGAAAATCACTATCCCAAGGTTGCCCGTCTAATTCGTATTTAACGAGGATTCTGGATTTATGAACAGTAAAAAATGGCTGGTTGTAGTGGCAGTGGCCTCACTGTTATGCAGCTCCGTCACTATGCCGAGTATTTCTGCAGATCTTACAAAACTGCAAGAACGATATAAGAGGCCAGTGGTTAAGGAGCCTCTGCTTAATAAATCCAATGAGTATCGTATTAAATTAGGTAAAACACTTTTTTTTGATCCACGTTTGTCCGGCTCCAACTGGATAAGCTGCGCTACTTGTCACAATCCGGCAATGGGTTGGTCTGATGGGCTGCCCACAGCCATTGGCGAAGGGCAGAAAACCCTGAGTAGATCTACACCAACAATTTTGAACGTAGCGTATAACCATCTTCAAATGTGGGACGGGCGATTCAAGTCTTTGGAACAACAAGCGTTGGCTCCTATTGAGGCTGAAGATGAAATGAATCAAAACCTTGATGAGCTTGTCGAGGAATTGACGGCTATCCCTGGCTATAGAAATTTGTTTAGAGATGCTTATATTGGGCGTGGTATAACAAAAGAAACTATCGCGCTTGCCATCGCCAGTTTTGAACGTAGTATTATCTCCACTGTTGCGCCTTTTGATCGATGGGTGAGTGGTGACTTGGGAGCGATCAGTGCCAAGGCAAAACGGGGATTCAAAGTGTTTGAAGGAAAGGGACGGTGTGCCAAATGCCATTCCGGATTTAATTTTGCGGATGATGGCTTTCACAATATCGGACTTAAGAGTAAAGACATCGGCAGGTTTTCGGTTAAACCCGTTGACATATCCAAGGGTGCGTTTAAAACACCTTCTCTTAGAAATATTACCGAAACAGCTCCCTATATGCATAATGGAGCCTATGCGACTTTGGAAGAGGTTATTGAGCATTATGTGCGGGGTGGTGATGATAAATCTAATATCTCACCAAACTTTAAAAGAGTAAATTTAACCAAATCAGAAAAAGTTGAATTGTTGGTGTTCTTGAAAACGCTGACAAGCCCACCGTTAGAAATGACCTATCCGGACATGCCGCGCTAATAATTAAGAATGAGGGATTTCTTTATGTTTGAAAGAATTTGGTTTATGGCAGTGCTGATGTTGTTGTGTGGTTTTACTGGTGCTACGGCATACTCCAAAGAGTATATCGTTGAGCAAAATAACAAGGCTTTTCATTTTAAAGGTAACAAAGTGAGTTCAATTGTTATTCAGACAGGTGACAGCATTAAGTTTAAAAATGTGGATTCTGTGTTTCATAATATTTTTTCTTTGTCTAAGGTTATGACCTTCGATTCTGGTGCCGTTGGCAAAGGAAAATCAAAAACAATTAAATTTAAAAAGAGAGGCACCGTAGAAGTAGAGTGTGCCATTCACCCCAGAATGATAATAGAAGTTGAGGTTGAATAAGCTGAGGATAGTTAATACCATTTGTCTCCTGTAGGTCTCTATTATTTTTCTCTATACTTTGTTTCTGGTTTACACGCCCTAGAGCCTTTTCTCTGCCCTTTCTGGGATTATTACCTTGTATGAGTGTCGTAGGGGATCTGTAACGCCTTAATTTGGTCGATGCTTGTCGCTTTTGGTCGTTCTGCAAAAAATATGGCGAAGGTATTGATAATGAAACATTCTGCGCAGAGCGATAGATCATCGGCAACACCTCCACCAGGGCATAACCAGGCAATTTCAGACGAATGCCGACGGGTAAACATCAGCACCGAAGATGCCTCAGCGACATTCACCGGAATGAATTGACCTGGTCAACCTTTTTGATACAACCCAGTTAAGCGGCTTCTTTCATCT
>CAYNYJ010000038.1:0-34036 GCA_964401355.1 uncultured Ectothiorhodospiraceae bacterium
AAGCTTTGTTACCCTGGAATGTGAATTTGCAAGGTGGGGTTTGCTGAGCGCTTACGTTTCAAGAACACCCCGTATCCGCTAGGATAAACCCCACAAAGCCGCCCAGCGGCCTTTTTTTGGCAAGGGGTTGAAACAAATGTCTAGTGTGTTGTTTAATTCGGCCGGAAAATGCAAATATTTGACCCAAGAAGAGCGCCAGGCGTTCATCTCGGCCACCTAGCACCAAACTCGCGAAGCACACACGTATTGCCACACTGTTCAGAGCAGACCGTGTAGACCTCACTGATGGCATGATCATCTATATGGATGTAGCAGCGTGAAAGAACAAAACTTTCTGCTGCTACGCCCCAAAGCGCGTTAGCAAGGACGCTTACGCGCAACAGGCCACGGCTAGCAGTTCATCCGAATAGGATCTGCTGTGGCCGCCCAGGGTTGGAGATTTTTTTAAAACCTTTTATCGAACCGGGTTCATTCTGACATTTGTCGTCACAGAATCAGAATCCATCAGACGATATTCTGCTAGTAAATTGGTGTAAGTAGCACACCCACTCACTCATACCCAGTTTTCCAACCGCAACCCAGGCACACGTTCAAACTCTTTCATATTATTCGTGACCAGTATCAGCCCCAATGAACGAGCATGCCCGGAAATCATCATGTCGTATGGACCAATGGGCTTACCTTGTTGATAAAGCTCCGCCCTCAATTGCCCAAAATGAACCGCCGCATGGTGGTCAAATGGCAGTATCTCCAAACGAGCGGCCATACTTTCAATGTCGGCAAGGTTACGCTCAGACTGAGAAGACTTTTCTGTCCCGTAAATCAGTTCACCCCAAGTCACTGATGAAATGCTCATTTGGCCTGCATGTTTTGTAAAGGCATCACGTACCTGTGCTGGACGGTTCTTTATGGTGTAAATAACCATATTAGTATCGAGCATATATTTGATCACTCAAAATCCTCACGTTGCTGGTCAGCTGGCTGGTCTCGTGATGCCATAAAATCATCCGATACGCCCTGCCCATCAAACCAGACCACCCATGACTCCCCTGCTGGCGTGATTATCCGGGTGTTCCCAATCGCCACAACGTCCACAACACTGACAGATTCAGGCAATGCAACGGCTTTGGGCAGCCTTACCGCTTGGCTTTTATTACTTTTAAATAGCTTGGTTTGTGTAAAAGACATTAGGCACCTCAGGGATATACTTCATGTATATCCTATTGTAGGCTGCATTTGGGATATGTCAATGGGATATACAAATGCCTGCCAAGCCCCCCAAAGCGCGTTAGCATGGACGCTTACGCGCAACAGGCCACGGCTAGCAGTTCATTTCAAAAGGACTACACCAAGTGGACTGAACAATCCGGAGGGCTGCCCGGCGATTTGCTGGAGACCGTGAAGGCCGTACATGACCGCCTGCAGCAGTCGGCCAATGACAAAATAAAACAAGCGCAGGAGGAATATCAGGCGCTTGCGACGGAGTTACGACAGCAGTTGAATCAGGCGGAGCTCACGATTCAGCAACTTCAAACGCAACAAAGTGACCTGGCAAAAAGCATTGAAACACTACGGGGCGAAAATGATGTACTGCGCACCGACAGCGAGGCAGAGCGTATCAAAACCGCCAAGCTGGAAGCAGCTCTCAGTGAATCTACAGATCGCCTGGTCGAAGCCAAGGCCACCATCAAGGAACAAAAACAAGAAACCAGCCAAATCCGTGCGCACTTTGAGCACTATCAAACCAGCGTGGCGGAAGATCGCCAGCAAGAGCGGGAGCAGTATCGCTCTATCAAAACTCAGCTGGATGGCCGTATCCAAGAACTTTCACAACAACTTAAAGACGAGGCGGGTCGATCTCAGATTATTGAAGCGGCCAACCAGAAAACAGAGCGGACCGTGGCTCATCTGCGTACAGAATGCGAGCAGGCCAAGCAGGATTACCAGGATGTTAAGCTGGAAGCGACACGAAAGGATGAGGTTGTGAAACACCTGGAATCTGAAGCAGAAATTTTACGCGAACAAGCGGTGAAACGTGAAGCCAGGGGTGACGTGATATTGAAAGAAAATACCCAGCTAACGGCGGCAAACCAGTTATTGGAACAAGATTCCACCAGACTGAATCAACAGGTTTCGGAGGCAAGTGATAAAATCACTCTGTTAACCGATGAAAATAGAATAGTGGCGCAGGAGAAAGCCGTCTTGCAAGGCCAACTCAAGCAGATCCAGAGCAGCCTATGAAATGACCGGCATCAGGGAGTTATTAGTTCCCTTTTTTGTGGTGCCCCTCGTGGAATTGAGTTGGTATCGTAAGGCCGGTGTTCAAAAAACTGCTTTTCCCACAATTCAGACAGAAAAACGATCAAAAAATGGGGAAAAGATTATCGATTAACTCTTTGTTGCACATGGATATTACTTAAATCTCATGAAACAAAAGTGCAATTTGTTTGGTTTGACCCACTATTGAGAGATGCAAATTTTTACATGGCTTACAAACGCACGTTCTTTAAACGTAAGGCATTGGTAATCACTGACACTGAACTAAAGCTCATCGCCACCGCAGCGATCATCGGCGACAACAAAATACCGAAGCTGGGATACAGCAGGCCCGCAGCAATAGGCACGCCGGCGGCATTATAGATGAAGGCGAAAAACAGATTTTGACGAATATTGGCCATGGTGGCACGGCTCAAACGCCGGGCCCGCACGATGCCACGCAGATCGCCTTTTATTAATGTGACGCCCGCGCTTTCCATGGCGACATCGGTGCCGGAACCCATGGCGATACCAACGTGGGCCTGGGCCAATGCGGGCGCATCGTTAATGCCGTCGCCGGCCATGGCGACGATATATCCCTCGGCCTGGAATTGTTTGACCACGGCGGCCTTTTGATCCGGCAACACCTCGGCCTGTACTTGGTCGATATCAAGTTTGCTGGCCACGGCTTCGGCGGTTTTGTGGCTGTCACCGGTGAGCATGACGATTTTTATACCTTCGGCATGTAAATGACGAATTGCTTCGGGAGTGGATTCCTTAATGGGATCGGCGACGCCGATTAATCCGCCGGCCTTGCCATCAATAGCGAAGAACATCACGGTCTGACCATCGGCGCGTTGTGCATCAGCCTGTTGCGGCAGACCACCGGTATCAATAGCCAGTTCTTGCAGTAATTTGAGATTGCCCATGGCCACACGGTGGCCATCTACTTCGCCGGTCACCCCCATGCCAGTGACGGACTGGAAATTGTCAGCCGGAGACAGTGTTATGCCCCGCTCTTCAGCACCTTTCACAATGGCCTCGGCCAGCGGGTGTTCGCTGGCACGTTCCAGGCTGGCGACAAGGCGAAGCGCCTCGTCCTCCGCAATGTCACCCACTGATGTTACTGCCACCAATTTCGGTTTACCTTCGGTGAGGGTGCCAGTCTTGTCGATCACCAGAATGTCTACCTTGCGCAGTACCTCTAATGCTTCAGCATTTTTAATCAACACGCCCATCATCGCGCCCTTGCCGGTACCGACCATAATCGACATCGGCGTGGCCAGCCCCAGCGCACAGGGGCAGGCAATAATCAGCACCGCCACCGCGTTTATCACCGCATAGGCCAGGGCCGGTTCCGGCCCCCAAACATTCCACACAATAAAGGTGATGATGGAAATGCCCACCACCGCGGGCACAAAATACCCGGCCACTACATCGACCAGTTTCTGGATCGGTGCACGCGAGCGTTGTGCCTCGGCGACCATTTTGACGATTTGTGACAACAGTGTGTCCGCGCCCACCTTTTCAGTGCGCATCAGCAAACCACCCGTGCCGTTAACGGTGGCACCGATGAGTTTTTCACCGGCCAGTTTGGCCACGGGAATCGGTTCGCCGGTGACCATGGATTCATCGACGTTGCTTTCACCCTCCACGACCACGCCGTCCACCGGTATTTTCTCGCCGGGGCGCACTCGCAACAGGTCACCGATTTTGACGTGTTCCAGCGGGATGTCTTCTTCGCTACCATCGTCGCGTACCAGGCGTGCGGTTTTGGGTGTCAGGCCCAACAATAATTTGATGGCGGCATTGGTCTGGCTACGGGCGCGCAATTCCAGCATTTGCCCCAGCAACACCAGGGTAATAATCACTGCCGTAGCCTCGAAGTAAACCGGAATAATGCCCATAGCATTAAACATTTCCGGCGGAAAGATAGCGGGCAATAACACCCCGACCACGCTGTATATCCAGGCGACACCGACACCGATGGCGATCAAGGTAAACATGTTGAGATTGCGGGTGACGATAGACTGCCAGCCGCGCACGAAAAACACCCAACCGCCCCACCACACCACCGGGGTCGCCAGAATCAATTCAAACCACTGACGCATTTTGGGATCAATGATCCCGGCGGCCGCCTGCGGCCAGAACTCTGCTCCCATGGCGCTGATAAACACCGGGATAGCCAGTAATGCGCTGATCCAAAAACGCCGGGACATATCATCCAGTTCGTGGGTGCCTTCCTCGGCTTCTACGCTCGTGGCTTCCAGCGCCATGCCGCACTTGGGACAGCTGCCGGGATGGTCCTGCACCACTTCGAGGTGCATCGGACAAGTGTATTCGGTCTTGGTGGCAAGCAGCGGGACGCCCATGAGTTCCAGCGCCATGCCACACTTGGGACAAGTGCCCGGCCCTTCCTGCACGACCTCAGGATCCATGGGACAGGTATACATAGCCGATTCGTCAACTGGCAGCTTGGCTTGCGCGTGTGAATGAGGGTGCAGGTACTGATAGGGATCCTGCTGGAATTTGTGTTGACAACGTTCGCTACAAAAATAATGAGTTTCATGCTCATGCTCTGCATGAAAGGCGGATTCTTCACGGACATCCATGCCACAGACTGGATCTTTGAGCTGGGCGCGGGTGACGTACTGAGAGGGATTTTCGATAAACCGGTGCTGGCAACTTGTGCTGCAAAAATAATATACGTCCCCTTCGAAGCTCGCATGATGCTCCGATGTTTCCGCGACCCTCATTCCACAAACCCGATCTTTTGCCATGTGCCAACTCCTAATAGCGAGGTCTATTTTTATTGTATTTTATTCACGATAGAACCTGTGTGCCATGCACAGGTAAAGAACATTATTCACAGATGATTGGCTCTGTCAGGTGATAATGAGAAGTACCGTTCGGGTGCCTTTTTGACGTAGCCTGCCATTTTTCTAGGGCATTCTTCTGGAGAATTGACAGGGATTCTGGAAAATCCGCCAAAATAAATATAACATGCTGATTTTATTGATTAATTATCTATAAAGTCTTTACGCTAAAATCCAATGGGTCGACTTTCCAAGAACATTTGGGGCTATCAAGCCAATAAATAAGATCGCCCGATTGCCATCCCTGCTAGCCACTCTACTTTTTCTTGGTCGCTTTATTTCGGGTGACGGGAGTGGTTTTCAGGCGATTCTTTGCACGAAGTCGGCGTCTTTTGTTGCCCCTGCCATTTCCCTATCCTCACTGGGCCGCTACCCGATTGTCCCTCCGGGAGATGCTGCAACATATCCTTGCCTTGTAGTAGTAAAAAATCTAAAAAGGCACGAGCCACTAGCGACAATTTTTTACCTTTCAGGTGGACAGCATACCAACGGTAGAACAATGGGAATTTTTTCACATCCAGTACTGCAATATGGTTGCCGGCAAGCTCCAGCCGTAGGTTATGCCGTGATAAAACCGATATGCCCAGTCCTGCCATAACGGCCTGTTTAATGGCTTCACTACTACCCAGTTCCATGTAAACTTGCACCTTGAGACCCTGTTCGGTAAATAGACGATCCACAGCCAAACGGGTTCCAGAGCCGGCTTCACGTACCAGAAAGCGTTCTTCGCTCAGCCGTTGTAGTGAAATAGAGGAACATTGTGTGAGTGGATGACGGGTACTGGCGACGACCACCAACTCATTATCAATAAACGGGTAAGCTTCTACGGCAAATTCAACAGGAACCTGCCCCATGATCAATAGATCGTCTTCATTGGATTTTAGACGCTCAAGTACCCGGGAGCGATTCGTCACCTTTAATATGGGCTTCACCTCAGAATGCTGTGTGATAAAGGCCCCTAACAGATGAGGCATAAAATACTTGGCGGTAGTGATGACGGCAATGCGTAACGGCCCCTTGATCTCACCGTCAAGTGCAGCGGCCGATTCACCCAGTGACACCATACTGTCAAGGATGCTACGGGCTGAGGTATATACTTCGTCACCGATTACGGTTGTATGAAGATGACCGCCTATCTTCTCAAGCAAAGGATATCCAATGGTTTCACAGAGCTTTTTGACCTGCATGGAAACAGTGGGTTGAGTCAGATGCAGTTCTTCAGCTGCACGGGTGTAACTCTCGAGGCGAACCACGGCTTCGAAAATTTGTAGCTGACGCAGGGAAACGTGTCGAATGAGGTTTTCAGAGGCTGAATAGGCCATAGACAATACTCTATGCACACAATAGAAAACATTGATTTTTATTTATACAGGCATTTCAGCATAATGTCCATTATATGCGGGACTGCCGCGTAGCAACTCAACTACTGAACACACAGGAGAAGACGATGGCTAAGACATACGAAGCGGGCGTCAAAGATTACCGCGAAACTTACTGGCAACCGGATTACGTTCCGCTTGACTCTGACATATTGGCTTGTTTTAAAATTACGCCACAGCCTGGAATCGATCGTGAAGAAGTCGCTGCTGCGGTAGCTGCTGAGTCTTCAACGGGGACCTGGACGACAGTATGGACTGATTTGCTGACGGACATGGATTACTACCGTGGGCGTTGTTATCGGATTGAAGATGTTCCTGGTGATGATACCTGTTTCTATGCCTTTATTGCATACCCGATTGACCTTTTTGAAGAAGGTTCCGTGGTTAATGTATTCACCTCATTAGTAGGTAATGTGTTCGGCTTTAAAGCGCTGCGTGCTTTGCGCCTGGAAGACGTTCGTTTTTCTCTTGCCTATGTTAATACCTGTAATGGTCCGCCACACGGCATCCAGGTAGAGCGCGACAAAATGAATAAATACGGTCGCCCGCTGTTGGGTTGTACCATTAAACCTAAATTAGGTTTGTCTGCGAAGAACTATGGACGTGCAGTTTACGAATGTTTACGTGGTGGTTTAGATTTCACTAAAGATGATGAAAATGTTAACTCACAACCCTTTATGCGCTGGCGTGACCGTTTCTTGTTTGTACAAGATGCAATCGAAACAGCTGAAGCAGAAACCGGCGAGCGTAAAGGCCACTATTTAAATGTAACGGCTCCTTCCCCTGAAGAAATGTACGAACGTGCTGAGTTTGCCAAAGAAATCGGTAGCCCGATTGTCATGCATGATTATCTGACAGGTGGTTTTACGGCTAATACCGGTCTGGCGCGCTGGTGTCAGAAGAACGGTATGTTATTGCACATCCATCGTGCTATGCATGCGGTACTCGATCGTAACCCTCATCACGGCATCCATTTCCGCGTACTCGCTAAAGCTTTACGTTTGTCGGGTGGTGATCATCTGCATTCCGGTACTGTGGTCGGTAAGCTTGAAGGCGATCGTGCGGCAACTTTAGGTTGGGTTGACTTGATGCGTGAATCGTTTATTCCTGAAGATCGTAGTCGTGGCATTTTCTTTGACCAGGACTGGGGTTCAATGCCGGGTGTTTTTCCAGTTGCTTCAGGTGGCATCCACGTTTGGCATATGCCTGCACTGGTCGCGATCTTTGGTGATGACTCCGTGCTGCAATTTGGTGGTGGCACCTTAGGCCATCCTTGGGGTAATGCCGCAGGTGCTGCAGCAAACCGGGTTGCGCTTGAAGCCTGTGTTGAAGCACGTAATCGTGGTGTTGACATAGAACGCGAAGGTAAAACGATTCTTACTCAGGCTGCTAACCATAGCCCAGAGTTAAAGATTGCCATGGAAACATGGAAAGAAATCAAATTTGAATTCGATACAGTCGATAAACTTGATGGTGTCAATCGTTAATTTAAAGCTAACCCAAATATTTAGAGGAGTCATTTAACATGGCTGACATACAAGATTATAAGTCCGAAATAAAGTTTGAGACCTTTTCATTCTTGCCGGAAATGACGGCTGAACAGGTTCGCGAGCAGATTTCCTATGTTATCCAGCAAGGCTGGAACCCAGCAATCGAGCACGTAGAACCTAAGCGTGCCTTTAACTACTACTGGTATATGTGGAAATTGCCTATGTTTGGTGAGCAATCTGTTGATCATGTGCTGTCTGAACTAGAAGCTTGTCATCGTGAATACCCGAATAATCATGTTCGTCTTATTGGCTATGATAATTATTCGCAAAGCCAGGGCATGTCCTTTGTCGTGTTTCGCGGCAAGTAGTTAACTACCGAGGTGTGATGCCTGATTCGTTCGCAAACGCAGGCATCACGCGTACGTTAGGAACCCTTTGATTAAAGGAATTCAGTATGACAGAACTATCGCACACACCTGCACAGTCGGGACGTGAGTTATCTCGCGCAAGACGGCGTGCAATGTCCAGTACTGGTGCTGCCGTGCTGGCTGGAAACGCTACACAGCGTTTTCCTGCCGCGCAGCAAGTTGTGGCAACAGCTACGTCTGATCAGCCGCTTAGCGGACAGGCGCTTTCCAGAGCACGTCGAGCCATGATGTCAAAGGGTGGCAAAAGCGCAATAGGAAATGTGGTTTCAGCGACATCGGTTGCACCCGCTACTGCTACAGCAACCAAGCCTGAAACGACACCGCCTCAGCAAGATGTTGCGGCGACTGATCGAGCAGAACCGTGCGATGCCTGTGCTGATGCTACTGCGTCTCGTCTAGAAACGTCTAACAAGCCACTGAGTGGTCAGGCGCTTTCTCGGGCACGTCGAGCCATGATGTCAAAGGGTGGCAAAAATGGCTTAGTGGCACCCGCTGCCGCGATGGCGCGTTCGTCCTCATTAACAACGCCAGATGCGATGCAGTCACAGCGGGATTCTATGGCAACTGATCAGGCAGAACCATGCTGTAATGCCTGTGCAGATGCGAGTTCAGCGGATTCTAATACTGCAAATATGGATACTGCTGAAACAGCAATAACCACGGAGGCAGATATCGTGAATAATGAAGCATTGGACAGTCTGTGTAAAATTATCGACAGCGATCCAAAAAGCTCAACTTCAGCTGCGCCCAGTGTTCGGGCTTATTGCCGTGAACGACGAACCCAGCTTTCTCAGAAAGGCAAGCTGGGTTTGCCGGGCAAGGCAGGCAGGCAGGCGCATAAATCATTAATGCGACATGCGGCTAGCTCTACGATGAATGGTAAAGCCTTGGCGAAGTTACAGCGTGAAGGTCATAGTCATTTTGGTCGTGGCGATGCAGAGGCTTGTCGCCCTAGCGGTCGGGTTCGCCCGACCAACGTACCGACCAAGGTTGAAGTGGGTACCACATTGGCAGGTCAGGCAGTAACAGGTACCCAGGTCGAGCAGACGGAAAAAATTACAGGTAGTGAATCGGGTGCGTGTCGTACTGTCACGGGTACTGAATATCTGGGTGTTGAACAGTTTGCAAAATTCTGTGCCAGCATTCCATCCCCGGCAGCGGCGAAGGTAAATATGAGTGAAACCAGTCGTGGTCAGCGACTGACGGGAAGTAATGCTTCTGGTAGTGAGAAAGTCAGTGGTGACGAGGCCGGTAGTTGTAAATCGGTTACCGGTAGCCAGTATCTGGGTAGTGAACATTTCGAGACTATTTGTGGTACTCGAAATAACGAAACGACTCTGACTAAAGTGATTAGTGGTCATACTGGAAAAAACCAGCGTATTACGGGTGCTGATGAAGCGCGTGATAATGCTGTCACTGGATCAGAATCAGGTTTTAATCAGCTGGTTACCGGTACCGAGTATGCTAATTCTCAGCCAAAAAAAAACCTGACTGAAGCGCCTGCTAAAGTCGGCCATAGTCATACGGCAGCTGGAACATCTGTTTCAGGTGGTGAGTCATCTCGTATCTCCGGCGTTACTGGCGATATGCAGAATGTTTGTGGTCATGTTACAGGCACTGAGTACATATCCAGCGAACGCTTTCAATCGGTCTGTGGTTCTCGGCCAGAAATGTCTGTTACTAAGGTTGAGATGAACCTCAGTCGTGGTGGCATGGGTGTCACGGGTAATCTGGTGGATCGTACTGAAAATGTCACCGGCAATGAGCCTGGTTCCTGTCAACGCGTAACGGGGAGTCAGTATGCTGAATCCCTGACAGATTTGTGTGGTAAGCGATCGGACAAGGTACACCGAATGCACACTTTACAGGGTGGCCCCCTGACTGGCACGGAGGGAAGCCCCTCCCCAAAATTAACCGGTGACGACCGAGGTCGCTGTTCGGCCGTCACCGGTAGTGAATATGTCAGCCAAGAGCATTTTCAACAGTCTTGCTCCCAAACACCTGCATCGAGCGTTGCGAGGACAGGCATGAGTCACACCTGGAATAAACAGTTGGTGAGTGGTGTTCAGACAGGACACTCGCAAAAACTAACCGGCAATGAGCATGGCATCTGCAAAACCGTTACTGGCAGTGCTTACGCTGGCCGGGAACAAGTGAGCGAGTTTTGTGACGCCTCTGCTGTGATGCAGGGCGAACAACGCCTGACTCAGCCTCCGGGGGCTCGTGTCATGCCTGTATCAGGTATTGGGCCGGGTGCAGATGAACGCTTGGCCGGTAATTCTCAGCGTGGCGTTTGTCAGGATGTTAGCGGTACGCCTTATCAGCAACAGCGGGATATGTCGTTGTGTAACAGTCGCCAGCCGCAAACGGGTAACACCCATCATTTTGCTCAGGCACCGATGGATCAGATCTTGCCCGTTGCTCATGCCGCGGCTGAGGTAACACCGTATGAAGCTGATTTTTCGGTGATGTCACCGGCCAAAGCCGCATGGCAACAGGCCGGTAATAACGCGGTTCATAGCAGTGTATATGCTGTTGGTGGATCGATTACCGGGGTGGTTAATAAAGCCGAAGGTATCATATCCGGCACTCCTGAATTTCGTCATCAGCAATTGGGGCCGGCTGTCATTGCAATGGCAGCACCTGAAATTGCGCCACGGGAAGGTGTTACCGGAGAAGGAAGCGAGACTGGCACCCAGATTACCGGGGATGACTGGTCGCGTGGTGGCTTGATTACTGGCACTGAAGGACTGTTTTCTGCCAACCGTAATCAGACGCAGCGAGGTGGATTTGTCGAACGGAACAATATTGGTGCTCATGCTCTTAAGGATCGCGAGCGGCCGGAAATCAGTATTTCCAAAGTCACCGGTGGCAGTGGTAATACCCATGCCTCCGCAGTTGTGACCTTATCGGGTGGCGCTGGCGCTTAGGGATTTACAGTATCGCAGCGGCTCTTGAGCGATGCGATACGAGAGACAAATACAGAACATCTAACGATAGTGACTAGAAACCAGCAATGAACACGAGAAATGCCTTCAGGAAAAAACCCGTTAACGGCTCTAGCCGTTATAGGCAGGCGCCTGTCGGTCTGGCGCAGCATCGTGCGGTTGTGGCGGTAGTAAAAAGTTCATCCGTCACTGCTGAGCAAGAAAGCACAGAAGCGGCGGCGATGTTTGCGCCGCTGGCCTGCGATACTTTGCCTCTGCATTCCTGTCGGCATCCACTGACTGATTTGCGTGCAAATGCCCAGTTAGCGCGTTGCGAAGAAGCCATTAAAGTGCACTTTGAGGCGATTGTTCCAACGCTCAAAAAACTGGCCAATTTGCAACATGAAAAAGATTTTGTTGCACAGGCCCAGATCCTTGCAAGCAATGAACTGGGTTATGAATTACCCGACAGTTTGTTGAGCAGTGCCTGGCTGAACGGCTTGGATATGCGGGCGATGTATGCCCATTGCATTTTTGGCGCATTGAAAAATGCAGTGGAACAGTTTGCTGATAATCTGCGCAGCCAGGCAGAGGACACGGTTGATGCGCAGAGTTTTTTTCTCGACTGCGGCTTTCATTGTGTGGATATCACCCCCTGCTCTGATGGCCGGCTGAAAGGGTTGTCCAAATACATTCTGCGCTTGCCGTTGACAGCGCTAACGGTTCGCAATGCTTACGCCGGTGCTCTTTTTAATGTGGAAGCCAATATTCGCCATTGGGAAAGTGTGGAACTGGCACGTTTTCGAACCGGCGATCCGGTTTCGGCAGACGCAGGAACACATTATCTGAAGGTGGTGGTTTATCACCGCAGCAGTTCCGATCCGGCACATCAGGGTTGTGCTGCGCATGGCAGCAATGACCATTTATCTGCCGAAGCCGGGCTTGCGCGGTTACGTGAATTCCGCGAGGCGATTGAAAATAGTTTTTGTTGCGGTGCCTCGATTGACATCCTGCTGATTGGTGTCGATACCGATACGGATTCAATTCGGGTTCATATTCCGGACAGTACCGGTGAGTTGAATGTGTTTCGTTTTATCGATAATGCAGAGATCTACCACGACACCTTGAACCTCAGTGCCGACCATGCGCGTATCGCGGTTTATGATGCGATCAACACCATCAGTGAGACCGATGGCTGGGGTGCGGGCGAGGGTCAGCCCGCAGATGGAATGCGTAAACTGATTATCAATTTATTAATTAATAATTTGTCGCAAATAGAATACGTCAGTGATTTATACGAGGGTCGTTATCCCGACATTGGCCATGCAGAACTTTATATCAGCGTGGGGGATGGTTTTCAGGAAGTGCAATTACGCAATCTGGCTTATTACGCGCACTTGCACACAGTGGAAGAAGGCACCGCGGATCTCGATATCGGCATTAAGATTTTTACCGGGCTTAATCTTGCCAAGAACCTTCCGGTGCCGGTTGCGATTCACTATCGCTACGATTCCAAAGTGCCCGGCTCCCGGCAGCGAATGGAGGAAAAATGTCGGCGCGTGAAGGCCGCTATTCTGAATCGCTATGCCGACTTGGCCACACAGAAATTATTGATCTGCCAGATGAGCTTACAGGATCGTCCGTTAGGTAGCGCACTTGAAATTATCGACGAGGAGTCAGTATGAGGATCATGCAGGTAGATAAAACGCTGGTTTCCACCAACCGCATAAATGATCTTGGTCATCGTCCTTTGCTGGTTGTGCGCGACAAACCAGGCGGAACGCCCCTGGTCGCGGTTGACTCAGTGGGTTGCATTCCCGGTGACTGGGTTATCTGCGTCGGCAGTTCTGCGGCACGCGAAGCGGCTGGCAGCAAGGAGTACCCCAGTGATTTGACGATTATCGGCATTATTGATTATTGGCAAGAGGAAAAATAGATGGAAATCATGCAGGTGCATGATGACCTTGTGACGACCCGGCGCGTCGCGGGCTTGAAGACCGTTTCGCTACGAGTGCTCCGGGATTATAAGGGCAAACTTTGTGTTGCTTGTGATCCCGTTGGTGTGCCGCCCGGTCAGTGGGTGATTACTGTCAGTGGTTCGGCCGCCCGCCATGCCATGCATGACTACAGCATATTGACCGATCTTACTATCGCAGGAATTATTGATGATTGGGAGTAAATGGATTTTTGCTCAAATAACAAAGTAACTGTTTTTAACTTTTTAATTAAATATGGAGAATAGTATGGCGAATGAAATTACAGGTGTGGCATTAGGCATGATCGAAACCCGTGGTCTGGTTCCCGCCATTGAAGCGGCAGATGCCATGACCAAAGCAGCCGAAGTTCGATTGATCGGTCGTCAGTTCGTGGGTGGCGGTTACGTAACCGTACTGGTTCGTGGTGAAACGGGTGCTGTAAACGCCGCCGTACGTGCGGGTGCCGATGCCTGTGAGCGTGTGGGTGATGGCTTGGTCTCTGCCCACATTATTGCGCGGGTACACGGTGAAGTCGAAAACATCCTGCCCACCGTTATCGAAGACTAAAGCAGAAACTTTAAGATTAATGAATCATCAGGAGAGATATACATGAGTGAAATAGCTGGAATAGCATTAGGCATGATCGAAACACGCGGTCTTGTTCCCGCCATTGAAGCGGCAGATGCCATGACCAAAGCGGCCGAAGTTCGGTTGATCGGTCGTCAGTTTGTAGGCGGTGGTTACGTGACTGTACTGGTTCGTGGTGAAACAGGTGCAGTGAACGCTGCTGTACGTGCGGGTGCTGATGCCTGCGAACGTGTGGGTGATGGTCTGGTTTCAGCTCATATCATCGCGCGGGTGCATGGTGAAGTCGAAAACATTCTACCTAAAACTGTAAAAGGTTAAGGCAGAAATCTTAGGATTAATAAATAGTCAGGAGAAAGACAATGAGTGAAATATCCGGAGTTGCACTAGGTATGATCGAGACCCGTGGTCTGGTTCCCGCCATTGAAGCAGCAGATGCCATGACCAAAGCGGCCGAAGTTCGATTGGTGGGTCGTCAGTTCGTGGGTGGTGGTTACGTAACCGTACTGGTTCGTGGTGAGACGGGTGCCGTAAACGCCGCTGTGCGTGCAGGTGCCGATGCCTGTGAACGTGTGGGTGATGGTCTGGTTTCAGCCCACATTATTGCGCGGGTACACGGTGAAGTTGAAAACATTCTGCCCAAAGCTGTAGAAGGTTAAGGCGTAAAAACCAAGTCATAGAACATTGGCATTAGCCTTTAAGATTTATAAGTAGCCAGGAGAAACATAATGAGTGAAATATCCGGAGTTGCACTAGGTATGATCGAGACCCGTGGTCTGGTTCCCGCCATTGAAGCAGCAGATGCCATGACCAAAGCGGCCGAAGTTCGATTGGTGGGTCGTCAGTTCGTGGGTGGTGGTTACGTAACCGTACTGGTTCGTGGTGAGACGGGTGCCGTAAACGCCGCCGTACGTGCGGGTGCCGATGCCTGTGAGCGTGTGGGTGATGGCTTGGTCTCTGCCCACATTATTGCGCGGGTACACGGTGAAGTCGAAAATATTTTACCGAAGAGCGTAGACGCTGCTAATGCGCCTGGAACCGGTTAGTACTGACGGGTAATAACGTTAGTTTCTGCGTAGCGCTCACCACATGGCCATCATCATGAATCCAAAACTGACAGGTTATCTGTTTCGTGCCGTGAATCACGAAATGGCCGCGGTGCAGCAATATCTTACGCAATCCACATTGTGTGAAATGTGGGGTCTGGAACAGGCGGCAGGCAAGTTGCGGCGCGAGTCTGAGGAAGAGCTGGAACATGTGCAGCGATTAACCCGGCACATGCTCAGTTTAGGTTTGTTGCCCAACGGGGCACAACTTCCAGCGGTTCGATTGGGCCGGACCCTGAAAGAAATGCTGGTAGCAGACTGGCATCTTGAGACAGAGGCTATTCGCCTTTACGAAGAGGCGAGTCGCTATAGCACACGTATACGCGATGAGGCATCCTCTCACCTGTTTACGAATCTGTTACAGGAAGAACGCCAACATCTTGAAGCTTTGGAATTATGGCTGACAGATTTAAAGTGATCCGCTAATGACTGATAAACAACAACCCACACATGGTGAGCAGAAGAGCAGCGCATGGAAGGTGCAAAAGCGGGTCGGCATAATGTCCCGGCGTTTCGATTTTTCTGATTATGATGAAATGCGCTCTTTCCTTGATCGTTTAGAAGAGCTTTCAGAAAGTGAAGAATATTATCCTGACCTGACCTTCAGCAGGACACATGTCAGCGTGTCTATACAAGCTCGTGCTAAAGAGCTTGCTCAGGTGGACGTTGATTTTTCCGCAAAAGTCGATGGCCTGGCCGATGAATCAAGCCAGGAAGAATCATGAGTAGTACCAAATTTGCGGTCGCTAACCTTAAAGGCGGCTGTGGAAAATCCACTCTGGCTCTCAATCTTGCTGCGGGTTTAGTCGCCCGGGGTAAGGCTGTTTTATTGGACGCCGACCCCCAGGGAACCGTGGATCACTGGGTCAATCATGAGCAAATAACGGGCATGCCACAGGTGGTAACGACCGGCTCTGAGTTGTCGGAAAAAATACACTGGGCTAATAATAACCACCAGTACGTGGTGATAGATTGCCCCCCCGCGCTGGGAAGTGGTTATACCGAGGTAGCACTGGAACAGGTGGATATCGTATTAGTTCCCGTTTTACCCTCACCCCCTGATCTCTGGAGCAGTCTCCACATGGTTGAGGCTGTGGAGAAAGCGCGTAAAGCTAATCCCGCGTTACGTGCTTATTTTGTGCGCAACCAGGTTGAATCCAGAAGCGCGTTGTCTCATGCCATGCGCCAGGCGCTTCAGTTCTGCGGTTTGCCAGTACTTGAAAATGCACTGGGACGTCGCGCCGCCTACCGTTGGGCCGCTTTGGAAGGCATCAGCGTTTATCAGTTTGGTGCACGGGGAAAGAAAGCTGTTGATGATATCGAATCCATAATTAACGAGGTTTTAAATCATGACTAAACTGGAAGACAAGCTCACGGCTAGCATCAAGAAACCAGGCCAACAGAAGAAAACGGATGCTGCACCAACCACTCAAAATACGGCAAAGTCAAAGGCAACGGCTCGCACACCTGCGAAACAAAAACAGACCAAGCAGCAACCGGCAAATTCTGGTACGAACCAATCGGTTCTGCATCCACAACGTATCTGGCCGGATTAAAAAACCGGTTGAGTTGACATTTTTCCGGAAGGTGGTTTTTGGCTATACAACTAACAGAATATCAGGACTTACTGGAAGACTTGGGTGATCATGCTGGTGAAATACTGGAAGCAACCTGGCATGAGGCTGTGCGGGTGTTTAGCCCACGTGGTCTGCAAGCATACCTGGAAGGTGCCGCAGGACTGAAATCTTTGGGTCGTGGTACTGACCTGGTGATATCCTTTATCGAAAGTGCTCCCCTGGTTGCCAAAGAGATTGGTGAGCAAGCGGTTCCCGAGCTTCTTTCTACAGCGATCAAAATGTATTCCCGCACTAGCGCTACGGTGCTATCACTGGTGTTCTCCACTGCACCTACGGCAGCAAACCGACTGGGCGAGCTGGATTTGTTTAAGGCCTATTTAAGCCTGCTTGATAACCTGGTCGGCAAGGCACCGCGGGCGATGCGCCCATTTCTGGAAAACCTGGATGTGTTGTTGGGACAGTTGACTCTGGGAGGCTTACGGCGCTGGATCGCCTGGGGCGTATCGGCCTATCGTAATGATTTTGAGGCCCAGGCAGACTATTTTGGCCTTAATAGTGACCAAGCCAAGGCCGTATTACTACAAGAACAACGCGGCGTTCTGTTCGTCAATGTGCAACGACGCCTGAACATGTATCTGCGCTCCTTGTGGGGGCGAGATTTTTTTATCCGCCCTACCTCGGGTGATTTTGAAACCCGCGAAGGTTATCGCCCCTATATAGAACATTATTTCATTCACCTGCCCGATGCCTTTGATGACTATGCACCAGGTGACATGGAAAAGGTGTCAGGCATGGATGTTTACCGTGCCAGTGCGGCGCATGCGGCTGCTCATATTGTATTTTCTCACTATGACACCGAGGCTGAAGACCTAAGTAATTTACAACGCCTGATGATAGGCGTGATTGAAGATGCACGCATAGAAGCGTTGGCGGTACGTAATTTCCCAGGGATGAAATCGCTGTGGATAAAATTACTGCCTGCTAATACCGCTCTGGATGAAGGGCTTCAGCCGATACTGGATCGCCTTGCGCGCAGCTTGCTGGACGAAGATTTTGTCGATAATCATCCTCTAGTAATATTCGCACGTGATGCCATGGCCGCCGCCAAGGCGCGACTTGATGAACCGGGTCTGGCGCGTGAAATGGGAATCATGCTGGCCAATGAGGTGATCACACTCGGTATCACTCTCAACTCCAGAACCGACAAGTACAGCAGCCCTTATCGAGATGATAACCGCTGCCTATGGCAGTCGCCGGATTTGACCGAGCTGAGCCATGAGTTGTTACCTGGCGAAAGTGCGCAGGTACGCAAGTACGTCAGTCTCATGGAAATGATCAACACTGTTGAAGTCGAAAGTGCGGGAGACGATGCCCAGGAGATATGGGTACTGGAGACGGAGTTATTTCCCTATGAGGATGAAGGTGTATCTTACAATGAAATGGAAGGTAAGGAGCCCATATCCTCACCGGTCCATTACCATGAATGGGATTATCAGACTCAACTGGAACGGCCTAACTGGGTTACCTTGCTAGAAAAACGCCCCAAGATGGGTGATCCGAATGATATTGAAGAAATACTGGAACGTCATAAACCTCTGGTGCGCCGCCTTAAGTCCATGATCGAGGCCGTGCAGCCCCAGGGCGTGGTGCGGCAGCGTAAAATTGAAGACGGTGATGAAATTGATTTAGGGGCCGCCATTGATGCCATGGTGGATATTCGTCGCGGTGTACAGCCTGATCCACGCATCGGAATTCGCGTACATTTGCAAGTCCGTGACCTTTCTGTGTTGTTGCTCATTGATCTGTCCGAGTCAACCAATGACCCTTTGCCTGAATCAAAACGGGCATCAACAACCTCAATAGAATCAGAGTCAGAATCAGCAGAGCCCACCATACTCGATTTATCACGGGAGGCCGCAGCACTGTTGGCCGATGCCATGGACAAAATCGGCGACCCTTTTGCGATACATGGCTTTGACTCTAATGGCCGACATGACGTGGAATATTACCGCTTCAAAGATTTTGATACGCCTTACGACGATAAAGTGAAGGCGCATCTGGCAGGCATGAGTGGCCAGTTGTCAACGCGCATGGGAGCGGCGATTCGACATGCCGGCAGCTTTTTGATGCAGCGTCCCAGCAGTAAAAAGATATTGTTTGTACTAACCGATGGTGAACCTGCCGACAATGATGTGCAGGATCCACAATACCTGCGTTTTGACACCAAAAAGGCGGTGGAAGACTTAGCCCGTAATGGTATCAATACCTTTTGTTTAACGCTGGATCCTCACGCGGATCAGTATGTTTCACGTATTTTTGGCGCAAAGAACTTTTTGATTCTGGATCACGTATCACGCTTACCTGAAAAATTGCCTGAATTGTATTTATCGTTAACGAAATAAAACCCGAAACCGACGCGTTGATAGGCGTCTGGATAAAGAGTGAGGATTTAACCAATGACCGATCTTTCCCAATACATGATAACCGAGGAGCCTTACTACCATAAAGTGGGTAAAGAAGTGGAACGCTACGAGGCAGCTTATTCTGTGCGTATGCCCGTGATGTTAAAGGGCCCCACGGGTTGTGGTAAATCCCGCTTTGTCGAATACATGGCCTGGAAGTTAAAAAGACCGTTGATTACGGTGGCCTGTAACGAAGACATGACGGCATCGGATCTGGTGGGACGTTTTTTATTGGATGCCAGTGGCACCAAATGGCAAGATGGCCCGCTCACTACCGCGGCGCGCATCGGTGCGATTTGCTACCTGGATGAAATCGTCGAGGCGCGCCAGGATACCACGGTGGTGATCCACCCGCTGACCGATCATCGTCGTCAGCTGCCTTTGGAAAAAAAGGGTGAGCAGGTTGATGCGCACCCAGATTTTCAAATTGTTATTTCTTATAATCCCGGCTATCAATCCATGCTGAAAGACCTCAAGCAGTCAACCAAGCAACGTTTTGGTGCCATGTCTTTCGACTACCCGCCGAGCGAAATTGAAGTCGAAATCGTTGCTCATGAAACCGGTGTTGATACGCAGACCGCAGAAAAGCTGGTACAGGTAGCGCAACGCTCACGTAATCTCAAAGGTCATGGCCTGGACGAAGGCATGTCTACCCGTCTGTTGATTTACGCAGGCCAACTTATTGCTAAAGGCATTACTCCTGCTGATGCCTGTCAGATGGCCTTGGTAGAACCGCTGACTGATGATGTTGATATGCGCGATACCCTCGAGGCTGCGGTAAATACCTTCTTTGCCTAAAAGCAACCAAACGTAAGGAACTTTTAATAAATTGTTTCTTGCCTCTAAACAATACTCAGCTCCTCAATGTAGGGTGGGCATTGCCCACCCTACAGAAAAAACAATCGGTTATTGAGTGCTAGCATTTAACCTCAAGCTGAGTTTTGTTCATAAGCAAAAATTGTTTTTCGTCACCCTAGTGTAGACCTCAGAGACGCAAAGGTCAGGGTCCAGAGAAATTAGCAGTGACTGGATTCTGGCCTTTATGCCTCAGGGTATATACCAGAATAACGACCACCAGTAGGCGGTTTAAGCAAAAGACATACCGCAGCCATGGTAGGTGAGGTTATTGGTGGCCAAACGGGTCATAGTCAATAGCCTATACCCGTAATAGAAACTATCTGTTTCTGTTTAGATTAGCTCTTCTCTATAATGTGCTTCTACGCAATTGCGAGGAGGCAAGACCGCTACTACCTTTACTAGGTGGCTGCAAAACACCCCCCTACTCCTTTGAAGTACAGAAATGAAATCCGAGAAAACCTTACTACAGAGTTTGTTCCCCTTTTTGCGCTGGTTCCCCATGACGCAAGCGTCGATGCGCGCCGATGCGATATCTGGCATAACCGTAGCCTTGTTATTAGTACCGCAGAGCATGGCTTATGCCCAACTCGCCGGGTTACCCGTGGTTTACGGTCTCTATGCCTCAGTAATACCCGTGATCATCGCCTCCATGTGGGGCTCATGTAACCAGTTACACACGGCACCCGTTGCCATGCTTTCCATGATGTCGGCGGCCGCGCTAATTCCCTTTGCGATGGTGGGCACCGAAAAATTCATCGAATTGGCGATCATGCTCGGTCTCATGGTAGGTATATTGCGTTTGGGATTAGGACTGGCGCGCCTTGGGATGCTGGTTAATTTCATCTCCAATCCAGTATTGGTGGGTTTCACCAACGCCGCCGCCATCATCATCGGATTTTCACAGCTCAGCAAAATCATCGGGGTGCCCTTTCCGCGCAGCGACTCCTACATTATCGACCTCTGGGGCGTGGTGCTACAAGTCGGCGAGACGCACTGGCTGACACTATCCTTTGCGGTTGGCGCCTATCTACTCATTCGCCTCACCGACACGTATATGAAGCGATTACCGGGCGTACTGATAGCCGTGGTCGTTGCCACGGTGGTCAGTGCTTCCATCAACTATGAACATAAAGTACAGGCTCCCCTCAGCGCCATACAGGCTACCGCAGAGCTCACTCTTGTCCGCAGCTTCGCTGATACCCATACAGAATTGAGCGCACTGAGCAAAAGCATTGAAACGAAGAACCATGAATTAAACAATCTAAACCAACAGGGCGACAGCAGCCTGGCGACAGCACAGCTAGAAGGCGAATTGGTCACCTTGCACATCCGAGAAGGCAACCTGAAACGAAAAAACAATAACCGCAAAATAGAATTATACCGCGTACATTTTATACGGGCTGAACAGGATGATGGCACGACACGCTACTATGTGGCCGACAATATACCCGCAGGAATAACAACAGACGGAAGAAGCTGGCGATTTCTCACCGTAACGGACGACACGGTGGTGTTCTCCGCAGGCGGTGCAGTGGTTGGCGACATCCCTGAAGGCCTGCCCCAGTTTGCGGTTCCGGTCATCGACCTGGGCATCATGTTTATGTTGCTGCCTGCCGCCTTCATTATGGCGCTCATCGGTTTCCTGGAGGCAACCTCCATTTCCAAGGCTATTGCTATCAAGACCAAGCAAAACGATGTGGACATCAACCAAGAGCTGGTGGGGCAAGGGCTAGCGAATACAATAGGTAGCTTTTTTGGCTCTTATACCGTGAGTGGTTCTTTCTCACGTTCTGCCGTTGCTGCACAAACCGGTGCCCGTACCGGCTTGTTCGCTATCATCAGCGCCCTCGCAGTGGTGCTGGTCTTGTTATTTCTTACCCCCCTGCTCTACCATTTGCCGCAGGCCGTATTGGCAGTCATTGTTATGATGGCGGTGTTTGGCCTGGTGCGCATCAAACCGCTGATTCACGCCTGGCGGGTGGATCGCAGCGGCGCACTCATTGGTATTATTGCTTTCGTCGCAACCCTGGGCATGGCACCTGCCATTGCTAACGGCATCATGGTGGGTATCGTTCTGACGATGATAACGTTCGTGCTGCGGGTAATGAAACCACGCGCCGAGGTACTGGGACACGGCCCTAGCGGTGAATTGGCTGGTATGAAGGCCCACGGGTTACCGCCTATCAGCGAGTGCTTCGTACCCATACGCTTCGATGGCTCGCTAATATTTGCCAATGTCGCTTATTTCGAGAACGTTATTCTGGAAGCACGCACCGCCTTTCCTGAGGCACGAACCATCCTCGTTGTTGGCAGCGGCATCAACTGGATTGATGCCAGCGGCGAAGAGAAGATCCGCGAAGTGGCCGGCCGCCTGCGCGAGGCAGGAATCACCCTCGCCTTCAGTAGCCTCAAAAAACAAGTGATAAACGCCTTTGAGCGAGGCGGACTCATTCCTGTTATTGGCGAAGAAAACATCTTCCGCACCAAGGCGCAGGCCGTGCAAATGTTAACCGAGCGCCACGATAAAGCCAGCAGGGAAGGCTAGTGTTGTCTAAATATCCCATAGCCGTCAAACTATAAGTAAGGCATTTATCCCCAAACAAATATTGTGTAGAGTTCTCGCACTGTTAAATTAATATCAAATTAAACTATTCATATTTTTATAACGAATTAACGCTATGTCACTCGATCCTGTCGTACTGTTCTTTATCCTTGGTCTGTCCGCTGGCTTGATGCGTGCGGAAATGCGCTTACCGCCTGCGATTTATGAGTTTCTCAGCATTATTTTACTGCTTGCCATTGGCCTCAAGGGCGGTATTGAACTATCCAAACTGTCATTAAGCGATTTATTGCCCGACATCATGGCAGTCGTTTCCATGGGGTTCGTATTACCACTTCTTGCTTTTCCATTATTGCGCTACCTCGGGCAATTCAAGAAGGCGGATGCGGCATCGATAGCCGCTCATTATGGTTCCGTGAGTGTGGGTACCTACGCGGTGGCAGTCACTTACCTGACGACACAACAAATCGCGTATGAAGAACACATGCCACTGTTTCTGGTTTTACTGGAAGTGCCCGCTATTCTGGTTGGTATTGTTCTGGTGCGAGGGATCTCAAAAAGCACCCAATGGGGAAAGTTGTCGCATGAGGTGTTTTTAGGGAAAAGCATTGTATTGCTACTGGGAGGCTTGCTGATCGGCTGGGTATCTGGCGCAGAAGGCATTGAACCCATAGGCGGTTTATTCTTTGATCCGTTCAAGGGCGTATTGGCACTGTTTCTGCTGGAAATGGGCTTGATTGCAGCGAGCCAGATCGGCAGCCTACGCCGTTACGGTGTATTCCTGCTGGGCTTTGGTATTCTTTTCCCCATTTTATCCGCCCTGATTGGTAGTGTGCTTGGGTTAAGCTTGGGGCTTTCTATCGGTGGTACGGTGCTGTTGGCCACCCTGGCGGCAAGCGCCTCCTATATCGCGGTACCCGCAGCCATTCGTATCGCCCTGCCGGAAGCCAATCCCACCCTGTCGCTCACCGCCTCACTGGGCATAACCTTCCCCTTCAACATTATTTTCGGTATTCCTCTCTACCACAAACTGACTGAATACCTTTATACCCTTGGAGGATAATAACGTGTTTACCCATAGCGCCAAGCTGATAACTATTATTACGGAGTCTGTACTGGAACACACCCTGGTCGATGATCTTGAGCATCTGGGTGCACACGGTTACACCATTACCAATGCCCGCGGCAAAGGTCACTGGGGAGTACGTAATGCCGGCTGGTCTACTGACAGCAACATCCGTATTGAGGTCGTATGCGACTCGCCGGTTGCCGATGCCATTGCCGAGCATCTTGCCAAAACTTACTATAAAAATTACGCCATGATGCTGTACGTGAGTGATGTGAAAGTATTGAGGCCAGAGAAATTTGCATAATATTGCGTCTTCCCAGGGCTAATAAACGTAAATATTTTCACTGCTGTCCCGTTAACAAATACTTGTCATGCTGTAAAGAGTTGTTTTGTGCGGTCTGTAATGTGATATGAGAAATTGAGACATGAATTTTAAACAGCCTCTTCCGTCAGAGCCTGCCCCGCGTAGCGTTTTGGGTATTCCGGCGAATGCCGGAATCCAGTGGTCGCCTAAGAGCGCCTACTTTTGGTGGTGGTTCAACGACTTTCTGGATGCTGGCCTGCGCCAGCATGACGGTTATAAAGTTAACGGGACAGCAGTGAAATATTTTAGGTATTGAAGCTAATTTTTCACTGTCAGTGGTAAGTATTTTTCGTGCGCTGGATCAAATCATAGAATGGCGAGGCAAACCTCAACGATTGCTTTGTGATAATGGCCTGGGGTTTAGGACAGACAAACATGGTATCCATGCTTGTATTTATCCTGCCGAATAATCCTCAACAGAATACCTACGTCGAGCGCTACAATCGTACAATACGTTACAGCGGGTTGAACCAATACCTGTTTGACTCGATTAAAGAAGTCCAGGATCATGCCACGAAATGGCTTTGGTTCTACAATCATTTATGGCCCATAAAGCCAATAGTGGTTTACCACTAAACCACATGCTGGCAACCGCATAACCTCTGTTTTAGTGGCCGCTAAAAATGGGATGATTACCGTTGATCAACACAACGGGAGAAAAATGATGGGAAATATTGCCTTGGACGCTCCCCCTAATTAATTATCAACAGGCAACGCCAAATGCAGCAGATGTTGGAGTTGTGACTCTCTGCGTGTGACATCTTTAGTGGCTTTCTTGAAAAAAGAGCGCAGCGAAGGTTTCAAATGTTTCACTGCACTGCGAACATCAATGCCTTTCAGGCAACAAAAAATCGCTAGCGCATAGGTAACATCATACTGGGATAAAAAGTTTTCTCTTTCCACCGCCGGCCCCGAACAACTTCCACAGGAACGAATTTTAGTCGTATTTGCACTATTCGCCATCATCACACCAAAACCCATAAATACTGCCAGCAGTTCAGTAACATGATGCCAGTTTTCTTCTCCACCGGGTGGGGGCTCAACCGCAGTTGAACCGAGATAATGGGCCAAAGAATGGGCGAAATTGGCAATCAGAACCCCAGGATCCTGTAATTGACTCTGACTATAAACGATGATGAAATTTTCCGACAAATCCGTAGACGTTGATGCCATCCCTGCCCTCTCCCAGACCGGCACCTCAAGTTGAATATAGGGAGCCGGGATATTCTCAATATTATTTTCTTCCACCAACTGGAAAGGCCAGTCCTGCATCCCGGCATAAACCTTGACCTTATTAAGGATTAAATTTGCCATGCCGTCTGCAGTATCTTCCCTGCCCGGAAAATGAGTATTGCTAGGCGTAACCAAAACAGTCTCGCTTAAAAAATCCGCCGTATCGAAGTTACGCATGGCCCAGGCAAAAGAGTCAAACATCCATAACACAGATGTTTCATCGAGTAATTTTGATGGTTTCAGAAACTGAAAAAACATATTTCCCCTGTAAAGAAATGTATTTTAAAAATTTAAATAACAGTGGCATGTTATCTGAAGTTGCGGTAATTGTTAAATATAGAGAATTAAAGGGGTTTTGGTTAAATAATAAAAAACAAAAAAGCCCACCAAATTTGGCGGGCTTTGATTCACAAAAAAATCAAACGTTTATTTTTTCGATTTTTTCTTTTTACGCTTCTTTTTAGGCTTATTTAACACTTTATTCACCGATGCTACCGCTTTGCTGTAAGCCCCTGCGCGTTTGGATACGGCTTTAAGCGCGGACAATTCCGCTGTTGCACTTGCCTTCGCTGGAGCCACTTTGGCGGCAGATTTTTTAATGGCTGAAATCTCTTTTTCGATGGCCTTTACAGACTTCTTATTGGCGGCACTCGCATCTTTTTTCAGTTTGGCAGTGGCAGCCTTTTTCTTTTTGGTTAATGCAGCACGTTTTTTACTAAGGCGTTTGGCTTCTGCAGTTAATTTCTTCTTCTCTTTGCCGATGACATCAATTGCGCCGGCGGTTGCGGTTGCCATATCGACCAAAACATCGATGGCATTATCCACTGCTTTTAATGAAGCAGAACTCGATACTAATTTCTTACCTTTCTTTTTCATAGCCATGTATGGCTCTCCTTTTTATTAAAAAATTCATTATAGACTAAATCTAGCATAATTTTACAATATCTTCTTGATATTACTTGATTTATATGAACTGTTAAATGTTTCGTTCAAGAACTTGCCGGTAATCACGAATACGCCGTACATAACGCACTGGCTCTGTACCCCGAGCATATCCATAGCGCAACGATTTATAATATTTTTTTTGCGTAAGCAGTGGCAATATTTCTTTCAGTTCTACCCAACGATCCGGGTCTTTATTGAGCTGTTTAGCCAATGTTCTCGCATCTTGTAAATGACCAAAACCTACATTGTAGGCCGCCAGTGCATACCACAAACGATCTTCGCCCTGAACACTTTTAGGGACACGTTTCAGCATTTTTCGCAAATATTTCGCACCACCATTAATGCTCTGAACCACATCAAGTCGGTTTTTTACTCCTAGTGATTTGGCTGTATTGAGAGTCAACATCATCATGCCACGAACCCCCGTAGGACTTTTAGCATTCGGTCTCCAATGGGATTCCTGATACGCCTGGGCCGCTAATAGCGACCAGGATATGTTTTCCCGCTCACCCGCGTCTTCAAAAAAAGATTGAAATTCCGGTAGTCGTTGTTTAATTCTCCGTAAAAATTTACGCATATCGACATAATCAAAGATTTCCACATGCCCATAATACTGCTCATGCAAATCTGCGAGACGTCCATTTTCCTGAATTTTTTTAAACCAGGGTTTAAATTTATCCTGAAGCCCCGACCATTTTGGTGCCAACAACCAGGACATTGGTTGCGCCTCATCAATCGCAAAAGCAACAAGCAGCTCGGGATAATAACGGCGATTAATATTCACGATGGTTGAATCGGCCAGAGTACAATCAATTTGTTTTCGCCAGACCTGTTCGAGTAATTGTTCCGTCGAAATATCCGGAACAGACTCCCAACTCAGGGTCGGGTGCTTCTGTTTTAACGCAGTCAGAGTCTCTTGATAACTGGAACCCGCAATAATAGAAAGTTTAATACCGACCAGATCAGCAGGCGTTTTGGGTAGTTTCCCAGTATTTCTGCGGCAAACGACCTGCTGTTCGACCTGTTGGTAAACCGGTCCAAAATTGAAGCCAGCTAGCAACCGCCCGGCTGTCTGAGTAATACCAGCAGCGGCAATATGGCCACGACCGGAGCGCACGGCATTCAGCACTTCATCGATGCTGCCCAACACCTCAAAACGCACTTTCAGTCCGTGTGCCTGCGCGAACTCAGTCACCAGATCGTGTTCCGGTCCGGCCAATCCCTCTTTACCTTCAAACCATACTGTCGGCGCATTGCGGGTTAGCACGATGAGTTCATCACCCTCGACCAAGCCCATTGATTTTTTATCATCGCAGGCCACAAGAAGGCTTATAAGTAACGCCACACAAATTGCTGAACAAAAACGGCGTAGGCTCGTGCGCGGCATGGATGTCCTCCTGTCTTTACACATAATAATGGTAACCTCAGTTCTGTAAGAAACGCACTTGACACTTCATTCCCGCAGCAATGTCATTGTGGCGATTTTGCAGCGCAACACGCAGGCCAAAAGTCCCGCTCGCAGCATCAGCCACTTGATCAACAATCACCACCTTACCCAGGTACTTTGCTCCCTGTGGCCATTCAGGCATCACTTCCGCTTGCATGCCCCGTTTGATTTTGCCCATATCCACCACCGGCGCAATAATTTCCACATTCACCAAATTGAATTCACGTGGTAATAGTCAACATGGATTCATTATTTACGTATTCACCAGGCAACATCAACCGTTCCACCACAATCCCAGCCACCGGGCTTTTGATCATGCGCATGTTCAGGCGTTCCCAAGCCTGATGTAACTCCAGTTCAGCGATGTGGTTTTCTGTTTCCAGTTCGTCCATTTCATCAATGGAAATTAATTCTTTCCTCACCAAATCTTTGCTACGTTCGGCCTTACGCAGGCCAAAATCCAACCGCGCCTGCGCCAAAGCCACGGCGGATTTTTCCGCCCCCGATTTGAGAAACACAATCGCCTGCCCGATCTTTACATAATCACCACGTTCCACGGCCATCTCTTCGATGATGCCCGGCACTTCACTACTGATATTCACCCGCGCATTGGGCTCCATAATGCAATCCAGAAGCTCTTCCGCCGCGCCCACCAACGGCAGCATAAAGATTACCGCTATCATGCCCCGTAACCATTGAAATCTTGAACTGCTTGCTCCTCTAACCCGAAATACTACCTGTCTTTAAACTCACGCAATACTCACACACCCAACTGCCGCAAAAATATCCGGCGTACCTGCCGGAACAGACGAAACCCCAATGGCTCGGCACTATGCGCAAACCGCACATAATCCCGCTCACCAATACGCTCAACCGGTAACCGTCCCTCCGCCCGCAATTCATACTGATAATGGCGGGCAAAGGCCTGCGGATCATTTCGGGCGCTGGGGTCTAGCGCCACACGGCCACCACTTTCCACACCCAGAGCCAGAGCCAGAGCCAGAGAAGGCAGATCATGGGAAGCGGCCGGCACAAGGTGCGCAATGTGTGCGACTTGTCCAAATGCCAACCCGGAGGCAAAACGAATGTGAATATCCAGAACGCCGATGCGCACCCGATCAATATCATCCTGTGCCACCAGTCCTCGAATACTCAGTCGCCCAGGATTCACCAGATAAGCCAGGATATCGCTCCGCATCAAATAGCGGCCAGGCATATCCTGGTGATTTGGCATCTGAAAAATATCTGCCGCCGGACTACGCAAAACCAACATATCCTGTTGACGCTTTGCCTCCTGCAATTCGCCTTTGATGCGGATAATTTCCTCGGCAAAAATGTGTGACGCGGTGCGATCCCGAAATCGGCTGGCCTGATGCTTTGCTTCAAACTCTGCTAGCTGAGCCTGCAAGACCCGTATCTGTATGCCCAGTTCCGGTGAACGGCTGCGCACCAGCACATCACCCGCCACCACCTGTTGTCCCGGTTCCACGACAATCTCATCCACCCTGCCCGCCACGCCCGCACGTAATTTGGCACTTCAGTCAGCCAACCAGATAACGCCTCCAGTATTGGTGACATAGGGGCACGAACAAAACTAGTAACACCAAGCCCACAAACAGCGTCAGTGCCGAAACGAATCGTGACCGATAAGTCTGCAAAATCTTATTCTACGATGGATCGGGGATATTCTGCGCATTCAGTATCAGGAAACCCAACTGGCCGCACGCCGTGGCGGCGTCAATAATTTGCACATAACCAAATTCAGAGACACTGCCGGGGTCGGTTAATACCAGCGTGTTGCCGTCGAGGCTGGCGACTGTCGCACCCATTGCCATATTAATTGCCGATACAATGCTGACCGATGTGGCTCTTGCTGAAAGAGTAATATCGATTGGCGCATTTGAGCTGTCGATTTGCAGTTGGAAGGTGACATCCTGACCCAAACTACCCGACAGTTCACCGCTGCCGCGCAGCACGGCGCTGGCGTCATTTTCATTACCGGTAGCGTCCGCCCCCGGAGCAAAACCCAGCACACCCAGCAACCGCGCCGTGGCGGTGACCGTCATTTCCGGCCCCAGATCCACTGGTCCAGTATCGCTATTGGGCTGGCTCAGGGTGGCGAAATAAAAGCCGTCGGTCTGGTCCACGCCAAAACCAAAATTCATCTTCCAGTCCACTTCCAGTCCACTTCCAGTCCACTTCCAGTTCAACGCCAGCATCGAAGTCTAGTGCCAGTTGAGGAATGCCGATATCAAAATCCAGCGACTGTCCGAAGAGGTAAGTGTCGCCGATGGTCAGGTCGAACTGACCGTATTCGTCAAAAATGCCAAAGCCGGATTTAAAGATGTCGTTGATATCAACAATGGAATCCATGTCCAGAATGCTGTCTTGCAACAGACCCAATGTGCCGAATTGTGCACCGCCCAGATTCAGCGCAATGGCCCCGGCGGTGTCCACGCGCAAGATTTTTCGTAGAATTTTCGAAGGAGAAATAAACCGGAAAATCAATCGTAACCCATTGATTTTAAAGTGGTGCCCGAGGCCGGAATCGAACCGGCACGACCTTACGATCGAGAGATTTTAAGTCTCTTGTGTCTACCAGTTTCACCACCCGGGCAGGCTGTGATTGATGACGATGTCGATTGTACCGTCTATCCCGTGAAATCGGGAATTAAACTTGTTTTGCAGACGTTCTAAAAAATGGAGGCGGAACCCGGAGTCGATCCGAGACCCACGGATTTACAATTCAGCAGTATAGCAAACAAATTCAACTATTTGCGTGTTTTTTGGGAACAAAATAGTGTTTTGTGCCCCATTCTTTATCAAAGGCTTACGACGTATAAAATCCATTTTGTTCCCAGTTTTTCTGCCTGATTTCATCCCTTATTTCATACTTTGGAGAATTTCGGATGAAAAGCGACGTACACCACCAAACGAGCTGGCCTTACCCAGACAAATAGTTCGAGTGATTATGGAAGACATCATAGGTTCCGCCGTGGCCAAGCATATGAATTCAGCGACTGCGAACGGCCCAGGATAACCACCGTTCCCAGCCTTTACCTTTAAGCGCCCATGTTTTATTTACGTAGTGCCAGAGTGCCAGAGTGACACAGCAAGCCTCAAAGAAATGGACAATGCCTATCCGGAATTGGAAAACCGCCCTCAATCGCTTTATGATTGAATTTGAAGACCGCTTGATTGATTATGTATGAACTTTAATTCGGGCAGTTACACAGAATTATTTACAGGCTCCAGAATTGGCTACAGTCTCGAGGTGAGACTTATTATAGGGGTGTTAATCCTGAATTAAATTAACAATTCATGTATCCGCTGTATTAAGTCTTGTGATTTATATGGTTTGGTAAGTAAATTCTTATGAAACTCACTATCAAGCATCGTAGACGGACAATCACCACTGAAACCACTAACCAGTTGTATTTTAACAGCAGGGTATTTATTTTGTACCATCGATGCTAATTGGTAGCCATCCATATCAGGCATAATTATATCTGAAAATAATAAGTCGACTGTTTCGCTTTCAAGAATATTCAGCGCTTGTTGTGCGCTTTTTGCACTTATAACCTGATAGCCATTCTTGCGTAATACTTCAGATGCTAGATTTATTAATGCCTGCTCGTCATCGACTACCAATATTGTCCCTGTCCCTTTTGTATTATTTGCGTTACTTTTATAACTTATATTTACACTATTATTTCTAGACGTATCTTCATAGTAACGAGGGAAATACAGAGTAAATTGTGCGCCCTCCCCAGGCGCGGATTCAACTTTTATCTCGACGCCACTACGTTTAACAAATCCATATACCTGACTTAGCCCTAAACCAGTACCCTCAGCCCCTTTAGTCGTATAAAAGGGCTCAAAAATTTTATCAAGTGCATCTTTATCAATGCCGCACCCAGTATCCGATATGCTAAGCGATACAAAGTGACCTTTTTCAATCTGTAATGCATATGCTTCTGTTTCGTTGAGGATGACATTTCTCGTCGTGAATGTTATTTCACCCTGAGCATCAATTGCATGCATAGCGTTAATGCTTATGTTAATAATCGCATCCAATAAATCACCACAATCAACATTAACTAACCACAAATCATCCATTAAGTTGTAGGTTAGTTTTATATTAGCGGTTAAAGTTTTTTCCAGCAAAGCCTTATCATTCATTAAAAGGGTATTAATATTAGTCATTTCCACGCGGGTACTTTTTCGTTTGGAGAATGATAGCAATCGCCTGGTTAATTCAGCACTACGATTTCCTGCTTTTATTACTGCAGAAATATAGTTAGACAATTTCTCTTGTCCATCAAGTCCGTCTTTTAATAGTTCTGCATATCCGAGAATAACACCCAACATATTATTATAATCATGCGCAATACCTCCCGTTAATTTTCCTAGCGCATCCATTTTTTGACTACGCTGGAGTTGCGCTTCCTTTTGTTTAATAATACTTAAATCCTGATAACAGCAGATAAAACACTGGTTATTATTTAGAGGAGATGGTAATTCAGAAACTGATAAGTATACGGGGAAACATGTTTTATCTTGTCGCAGACCATCGAGTTCAATGCCTATCTTTATATTGCTCTTTATATTGCTTTCTACATTTTCGCTGAGGAAGCTCTTTAAATAAAAATCATGTTGACTTGAGTAATTTTTATGTATCAATAAGCTGACGTTCTTCCCAACGATGTCCTCCATGGCATAACCAAAGGATTTTTCAGCGGAATTATTAAAGGTTAGTATTTCCCCAGATGCATCTATAGTAACTACACTATCAACCATATTATTCAATATGGCGCGTACTTGATATTCTTGATAGCCTAGTGTTCGATGGGCATCCTCAAGGGCGTTGAAATTATTTTTTACTTTATCAATTACATCAGAAAGTATATCAATTTCGCTCTGATTCCTAATGACTGGCAAGCTTAGTTTAGAATTTTCCAATAGGGAATTAAGAATTATTATTTTCTCATGGAAATTTTTCGAAAATACCCTGGAAACCAATATGCTTAGAAAAATTAAACTAGTAATAAATAAAATGATTATTATAGAAATCCATATGAAATTGAATTTTACGTTTTCGTGATTTTTAATCATCACCAAATTCATTTTTTTTTGTATTGTTCTACTAATCGACAAAATTCGATTATTTAGATCAATATAATATTCAGTTGATTCGCGAAGTAATTTTTGAGAAAGTTTTGAATCCACGGTCGCCATTAAAATTGCATTCGTTGTGTTTATGCGATAGCTAATCAACTTTTTTTGAAAATTAATGATTTCAATCTTTACTAAAGAGCCAATAGAGTACGTACTTAAATATCCTTTTAAAGATGCTTCTATATCGTGGATCTCAAGCAACAAAGGTTTAGCGTCATCGTAAAAATCACCTTCATCAGCCCCGTCATCTGCTGAACGCATCAGCTGGTATATTTTTATATGGTTTTTAGCAACATCACTACCAAGATTAATGAAAAATTTTGATTTTTCTACTTGCCCACTATGAATTTTCTGCAGCTGAGATAGCGAACTATTACCAAAGTAGGCAAATAACCCAAACGTGGCGCTTATTAATACAAAGGTTATCGTAGGTAATATTAAGAGTGTCAAACGTAAAGAAAATTTATGCGAAAAATTCATATGCAACCTAATATGTTTAGCATGCAACAGACGATCAATCTTGCTATCAATCTATGTCAACAAACATAGACCATTCCGTAGGTTTAATGTGGCCGATATGACGGTAACCCTTGTCACCAAGAGGTTTGAATATATGAATGACTCCTTCAGGTTTGGGCCATATTTTAGTCAGCTCTCTCAGGTTCGTAGAATGACTTACCAGTACTGTGTTAAACCCAGGCTTTGGAGTTCTTGAAAGTTGTTTTTCTAATACGTTAATAATACGAGTGCTTTCCTTCTGGTTCACAGCTAGTGTAGCCCTCATATCATAAATTATATTATAGCGGCCGAATGCTATCTTCGCAGTATCAACGCACCGACAATAAGGGCTTGTGTATATACCATCAACCTCTATATCTAATGATTTAAGCGCAGAACCAATAATTTTAGATTCCGTTATACCTTGTGGCGAAAGATTGCGCTGTAAAGCACAGTTAGTTAAATCACTTAAATCTTTATCTTGTTGACTATGATCTGTTGTAGTGTGCCGAATATAGAGAATATAGCCACCTTTTTGCAGAAGTTTAATAATTTCTGCAGGTGCCAAAAAACCGGTAGACGCAGATGACACAGAGATTAATAAGCTGAATAAAAGCAGCATTCTTATAAATAGCCCTTTATATGTGGACTTTGAAGTTCGATTCCTCATCATTTATATGCCTATTTTTATTCGATTAATTTTTATATAGTTTTAAGCACTGCTGTCCCGTTAACTTTATAACCGTCATGCTGGCGCAGGCCAGCACCCAGAAAGTCGTTGAACCACCACCAAAAGTAGGCGCTCTTAGGCGAAAGTAGGCG
>CAYNYJ010000039.1:0-33225 GCA_964401355.1 uncultured Ectothiorhodospiraceae bacterium
GTTTTGGGTATTCCGGCGAAGGCCGGAATATAGAATGTCTTTGAACCAAAAGTAGGCGCTCTTAGGCACTCACTGGATTCCGGCCTTCGCCGGAATGACGGAAATAAAGTTAACGGGACAGCAGTGATTTCTATTTTTATATTTCTGCTTTTAGATTTCCAATTCTATATTTCCAAGTAATCCAAAATACCTTCGGCGGCCTCGCGTCCTTCAAACACGGCAGTCACCACCAGGTCGGAGCCGCGCACCATGTCGCCACCGGCAAACACTTTCGGATTACCTGTCTGGAACTGAAATTCGTTGTCGGCAGGTGCGATCACGCGCCCGCGGTCGTCGGTGTTAATGGTGAATTCGCTGAACCAGTCGGCGGGGCTGGGACGGAAACCAAAGGCCACCACCACGGCATCGACGGGAACGATTTCTTCCGAGCCCTCAACAATTTCCGGGCGACGTCGACCACGCTCATCGGGTTCACCCAGTTTGGTGGTCACCAACTTGATGCCTTCGACCTTGCCGTCGCCGATGATTTCTATCGGTTGACGATTCCACAAAAATTCCACGCCTTCTTCTTTGGCGTTGGCGACTTCGCGTTTGGAACCGGGCATGTTGGCTTCGTCGCGCCGATAGGCGCATTGCACACTTTGCGCATTCTGGCGTATTGCGGTGCGGTTGCAATCCATGGCGGTGTCGCCGCCGCCGAGTACCACCACACGCTTGCCCGCAAAGTCGATAAACTCGTCGGGTGATTTTGCCCAGTCTTTGCGATGGTTGATGTTGGCGATCAGATAATCCAGCGCGGGATAAACGCCTGGCAGGTCTTCGCCCGGGATGCTGGCCTGCATGTAAGTGTAGGTGCCCATGCCGAGGAATACGGCGTCGTATTCATCCAGCAAACTCTGGAACGCAATATCTTTGCCGATTTCGATGTTGAGTTTGAACTCGACACCCATTTCCTCAAGAATGTCACGGCGATTTTTGATGATGTCTTTTTCCAGTTTGAACTCGGGAATACCGAAGGTCAGCAGCCCGCCGATTTCCGGGTGGCGATCGAACACCACCGGGGTGACGCCATTGCGCACTAAAATATCGGCACAACCTAAACCGGCTGGCCCGGCGCCGATAATCGCAACACGTTTGTCAGTTTTTTCGACGCTGGACATGTCCGGACGCCAGCCTTCGGCGAAGGCAGTGTCGCTGATGTATTTTTCGATAGCGCCGATGGTCACCGCACCGAAGTCGTCATTGAGAGTGCAGGCACCTTCGCAGAGCCGGTCTTGCGGACAAATGCGTCCGCAAATTTCCGGCAGCGAATTGGTACGATGCGACATTTCCGCCGCTTCTTTGATGTTGCCTTCGGAAATGAGTTTCAGCCAGTTGGGAATGTAATTGTGCACCGGGCACTTCCATTCGCAATAGGGGTTGCCACAGGCGAGGCAGCGGTCGGCTTGCTCGGCGACGGTATCGGCATTGTATTCGCCGTAAATTTCACCGAATTCCTGGCGACGTTCTGCGGCTGGTTTTTTGACCGGGTCGCGGCGCGGGACTTCGACGAATTGAAAATTATTAGCCATGTTTTTTAAGTTTCTAGTGTGTAGGTTGGGGTGATTGTAGCGAACCCCAACAATGTGCGTGATTCTGTTGGGGTTCGCAGTGCTTACCCCAACCTACTCAATCCTTTATTCTATTTTTAAGCCGCCACGCTTTGCAGGTCATCCATCAGGGTGACGATGCTGGCCGCCTTGGGTTTGACTAACCAGAATTTGCGAACCATGTCAGAGTAGTTGTCGAGGATGTGTTGTCCCCAACGGCTGCCGGTTTCGTTAACGTAGTCCTGGATCGTGTCATGCAAGTGGTTAGCGTAGGCTTCCATGGTTTCGGTGCTGATGCGGTGAATGTCGATTAATTCGTGGTTGTGGTTATCCATGAATGATTTGTCTTCATCCAGCACATAGGCAAAACCGCCGGTCATGCCTGCGCCGAAGTTCACCCCAGTAGGTCCGAGCACAGTGATCAAACCACCCGTCATGTATTCGCAGCCGTGGTCGCCGATGCCTTCTACGACGGCGCTGGCACCGGAGTTGCGCACCGCGAAACGTTCCCCCGCGAGTCCCGCAGCATAAAGAGTACCGCCGGTGGCACCGTATAAACAGGTGTTACCGATGATGGTGGTCTCGTTGGATTTGAAGCTGCTGCCTTTGGGTGGATGAATAATCAGTTTGCCACCCGCCATGCCTTTGCCGACGTAATCGTTGGCATCACCACTGAGGTTCATGTTCAGGCCGCCGGCATTCCACACCCCGAAACTTTGTCCGGCGGTGCCGGTCAGTTGCAGGGTGATGGGGTTGTCTTCCATGCCCAGGTTGCCGTGCCGTTCGGCGATCTCACCGGACAGGCGTGCGCCAATTGAACGATCAGTATTGCGTACCGTGTAACTAAAGGTGCCGCCCAATTGAGCTTCGATGGCGGGCAAGGCATCGACGACCATTTGCTCGGCGAGCTCACCTTTGTCGAAAGGCGCGTTTCTGGTTTCAATGCAATAATGCGGTTTGTCGGTCGCAACGCCGGCATCGGAGAGGATGGGCGACAGATCCAGACTTTGCTGTTTGGGGGTGTCGCCTTCGCAGGCTTCCAGTAAATCGGTGCGGCCAATCAATTCTTGCAAGGTGCGCACACCCAACTGCGCCATCAGCTCACGGGTCTCTTCGGCGACGAAGCGGAAGTAGTTCATCACCATTCCCACTTGGCCGATGAAATATTTGCTGCGTAGAACGTTGTCTTGCGTGGCGACGCCGGTGGCGCAGTTATTCAAATGGCAGATGCGTAAATATTTGCAGCCCATGGCCACCATTGGCCCGGTGCCGAAGCCAAAACTTTCGGCGCCGAGAATCGCCGCCTTGATCACGTCGAGGCCGGTTTTGAGACCGCCGTCGGTTTGCAGCCGGACTTTGCCGCGCAGGTCATTGGCGCGTAGAATTTGATGGGCTTCGGTGAGTCCCAGTTCCCACGGACTACCTGCGTACTTAACAGAGGTCAGCGGGCTTGCGCCGGTGCCGCCGTCATAACCGGAAATAGTAATCAAGTCGGCATAGGCCTTGGCGACGCCTGCGGCGATGGTGCCGACGCCTGCTTCCGCCACCAGCTTGACCGAAACCAGACCGCGGGGGTTGACCTGCTTGAGGTCGTAAATCAGCTGCGCCAAATCCTCGATGGAATAAATGTCATGGTGCGGCGGCGGTGAAATCAACGAGACACCGGGCTTGCAGAAACGCAACTCGGCAATGTAGTCGTTGACCTTTTGGCCGGGCAACTGGCCGCCTTCGCCGGGCTTCGCACCCTGGGCGATTTTAATTTGCATCACTTCGGCGGAACGCAGATAGGCTGGCGTCACACCAAAACGGCCGGAGGCCACTTGTTTAATCTTAGATTGTTTGTCGTTGCCGTAGCGGCTGATATGTTCGCCACCTTCGCCGGAATTTGAACGGCCACCGAGGCGGTTCATGGCTTGTGCCAATGTTTCGTGTGCCTCGGGTGACAGTGCGCCGAGCGACATCGCGGCGGAATCGAAACGCGGATAAATGTCTTCCACCGGTTCAACGTCATCGAGCGAAATTGCTGTGACGTTGTCACGCAGTTTTAATAAATCGCGCAGCGCCAGGGCCGGGCGTTCATTGACACGCTTGGCATATTTCCGATAGTCGGCTGTGTTGCCACTCTTTACTGCGACTTGCAAGGATTGCACTACGTCGGGATCGTAGGCGTGTTCTTCGCCGCCGTGGATGTATTTGAGCAGGCCGCCCTGGTCGATATTTTTGCGCGGATTCCAGGCCAGTTTGGCGAGTGCGCGTTGATCATTTTCGAGGTCTTCGAAACGGCTGCCTTGCAGACGGTTGGTGGTGCCGTGGAAACATAAATCCACCACGTCCTGATTGAGGCCAACGGATTCAAACAGTTGGGCGCCGCGATAACTGGAAATAGTGGAGATGCCCATCTTCGAGGTGACTTTAAACAGCCCTTTGTTGATGCCGGAGCGGTAGTTGTGCATCAGCACCGAGCAATCGTCGTTGGTGATTTCGCTGCTGCGTTGCATGTCTTGAATACAGGCGTAGGCCAGATAGGGATGCACGGCGGTGGCGCCAAAGCCGATCAGTACCGCAAAATGATGTGGGTCACGCGCGGTGGCAGTTTCCACCACGATGTTGGCATCGCAACGCAGACCTTCGCGGATCAGCCGGTGATGCACTGCGCCGGTGGCGAGCAGGGCGTGCACGGGCAAGCGTCCGTTGTTGATGTCACGATCCGATAATACCAAAATGACAGTGCCGCTTTTGACCGCGGCCACGGCCTGGTCGCAAATGTTTTCCAGCGCGGATTTGAGGTCAGTGTCGGAGTCAGTACCCGAGTAGTTCAGATCAATGCGGGTGTGCGCGTAGTTTTTGTCAGTTTGGCTGATCAGTTGCTGGTACTTGGTGATCGACAGCACCGGCGAGTTCATCAACAGGCGATCGGCGTGTTCGGGGCTTTCCTCGAACATGTTGCGTTCGCGTCCGAAGCAGGTTTCCAGCGACATGACGATTTGTTCGCGAATCGGATCGATGGGCGGATTGGTGACCTGGGCGAACTGCTGACGGAAATAGTCGTACAGCGAGCGTACCTTGCGGGATAGCACCGGCAGCGGGGTGTCGTCGCCCATGGAGCCGATGGCTTCCTGGCCGCCTTCGGCCAACACCCGCAGGATTTGATCGCGCTCTTCAAAGCTGACCTGGAACAGTTTTTGGTAAACGTTGAGCGTGGCCTGCTCCATGGGCACGCCGCAGGTTTCACCATCGAGTTGTGATTTCAGTTTGGTCGCGCGTTCGCTCATCCACTGTTTGTACGGGTGGCGTAACTTGAGCTGCTGGTCAATGTCTTCCGGCATTAACAGTTCGCCGGTTTCGGTGTCGGCGGCGATCATTTGTCCGGGTTTGAGTCGGCCCTTGGCGACCACGTCTTCGGGTGCGTAATTATAAACGCCGATTTCCGAGGCGAGGGTGATGTGACGATCTTTGGTGATCACCCAGCGTGCGGGGCGCAGTCCGTTGCGATCCATGGAGCAACCGGCGTAGCGGCCATCGGTGAGCACGATGCCGGCGGGGCCGTCCCAGGGTTCCATGTGCATGGAATTGTATTCGTAAAAGGCGCGCAGGTCGGCGTCCATGGTGGTGACGTTTTGCCAGGCGGGCGGCACCAGCAAACGCATGGCGCGGAAAATATCCATGCCGCCGGCGAGCAGCGCTTCCAGCATATTGTCCATGGAATTGGAGTCGGAACCGGTCATCGATACCAGCGGGCGCACATCGGCCATGGGCAGATGGGGACTGTCAAACTTGTGGCCGCGGGCCATGGACCAGTTGCGATTGCCTTCCACGGTATTGATTTCGCCATTGTGGGCGAGGTAGCGGAAGGGCTGGGCGAGACGCCACTGCGGCCAGGTATTGGTGGAAAAGCGTTGATGGAAAACCGCGACGGCAGTCTCCATGCGCGTGTCTTTCAAATCGGTGTAAAACACCGGCAGGTATTCCGGCATCACCAGGCCCTTGTATGAGACCACCTTGGAAGACAGGCTGGTGACGTAAAAGATGTCGTCATTCGGCTCGATAATTTTTTCGCAGCGGCGGCGGGCAATGTACAGGTGTTGCTCGAACTTCACGGCATCCAGGGTTGCCGGGGCGTTGACAAAAATCTGCTCGATAACGGGCAGCGAGGCCAGGGCTTCGTTGCCACAGGCGCTGATGTCGGTGGGAACGGTGCGCCAGCCCAGCACCTCAAGCCCTTCGGCACGCAGTTCGGTTTCGAGTTGCTGGCGGGCGGCATTGGCGAGGGCGTCGTCGGTATTGAGGAAAACCATGCCCACGGCGTAATGTTCGGCCAGGGTGAAACCCAACTCATCGGCGCACAGGCGCAGGAAGCCATCGGGTTTTTTCATCAACAGGCCGCAGCCGTCGCCAGTCTTGCCGTCGGCGGCTACAGCGCCGCGATGGGTCAGGCGCGCCAGGGCGCCAATGGCGGTATTCACCAGCCAATGGCTGGCTTTATTGTCCATTTGGGCGATGAGGCCGAAGCCGCAATTGTCTTTTTCAAACCCGGGCCGGTAGAGGCCGTGGCTATTTGGTGGCTGATTGGCTGCTTTTTTCACGCTAGTCTCGTGTTTATCAATTTCGCTGGGAGGCGATGTTTTTGTTATTAATCAGTTGCTTACCGAAATTTTGGGTATGCCTTCGCTCGCCGCCCAGGAACAAAATGGCCCAGTATTATACCGGTGTGCAAGATTGGGTTCAATGTGATGAAAAATCCGTGTTTTAGGGCAAATGGCGAGGGGGAGAGCAGGCTGGGAAGAATGGCGGGAACGAATGCAAAGACGGGGTGCCAGTGAGGTTTGCGCGGGCTTAAGGATTAGGGTGCGGCTGTCTTTTTGCGCAGATCATTTTGCAGGTCAGACAATTTCCGTACCCAGGGCTTTTGTCGCTGGATCCGTTTGGGTAATTGTTTAATGGCGCTGAATGCCCGTTGTTTGCTGCTAAAGCTGTTGTAGACCAGGCCATACCAGGGCTTGTTTTTGCGTGTGCCACGATACACTGCAAAGGGAGTATTAGGTGAGTGGCGCTGAATGAAATTGCGCACGGTATCAATATTGTTGCCCGCTACCAGCTGCAAGGTGTAGTGGTCGGGGTTTTGTTGGAGTATCCAGTCCTCGCGTTTGCCGGGTAGGTCGATGGGAATATTGTCGGCCACGATGTTGGCTTGAGTGACGGGTGGTGTGGTTGGAGCGTCGGGTGAACGTGGGTTTTCAGCAGTGGTGTTGACGGGGGTCGCAGTGTTGGGAGCTGTCTCCACGTTTGAAACAATGGTGGGGTTAATGATTGGCTCATTTGATGGATCGGTCGTTATGGCGGGCGCCAGAATCGGCAGCGGAAGGGCGGGTGGGGGTGATTCCGGGGCAGGTGCGACAGAAGTTACCGTTGTGGGGGCAGTGGTCTCTTTTTCGGTTTCGGCTTGTGGCGGCTTGTGCGCCATTGCGAGGGCGAGAACCGGATCTTCAATGGACGTTGTGGGCGTAGATATCATCATTGTTTGAGGGTGGGTGGCAGGTGTGGCTTCGGAGCTTGTCGCCGTTGCGCTGGGTGTTGGCGTTTCAGGTGCGGCGGAGAGTGCTAAAGGTATCGTTACGATGTTGTCAGACGAATGGACGACAGACGGTGCCAGAGAGGCCGTAGTTTGGCTTTCTGGACCAGAGTCCAGCCAGGTGTTGAATTCATCCTGAAAAAATAATAATGCGCCCATGACCGTTATGCCGACGCTGGCGGCGACTGCGCGTGGGAGCTTGAATGTGGTGAGGGCTTTGCCCGTTGCGCCGAACGTCAGCGTGGGAAGTGTCTCAATCAGCCGGTTGTGTGCAAGGCGATTGATCTCCCTTGGCCAGCCGTGTGACTGTTTGTATATTTTTCGTAAAACCGATTCGGTAAAGAGTGTGTTGTCGGAAAATTGTACGGCAGATAAACGATGCAGAATATAATGTGTGGTGTGTTTGCTGTCGAAGGCGGGAAGTTTGACGCTGCGTCGCAAGATGTTGGCGTGGTGGCCCAGCAAGGGATCGGAAAAATTTGTTTCGAGATTGTCGCTGCCAAACAGGATGATTCGGAGTAAAGGTTTATTATCTGCACTGGTGAGCGCTGCCATTTTGAGTACACGTTTGAGTGCGGTGACTGGTAACTGGTCGGCGTCGTCAATGAGCATGACCGCTTGGCGAGTGCTGTGCTGAAGTGAATCGAAGTGCTGTTCCAGATTTTCCAGTAATTCGGTATGAGTCGCGCCGTGAAATGCCAAACCCATTTGGTGGAAAAGCTGCTGGATGAGCTTTCGTTCATCGAGACCGTTTTTGGCTTCGATGTGCGCGACTTTCCAAGTGTCCAGTGAATGCCGCTGGAATTGTTGTAACAGCGTGGTTTTGCCGCTGCCATGCGGGCCGATGGCAAGCATTAATTCATTGCCGTACTGGGTGAGGTGTAACAGGATGTCGAGCTTTTGTTTGCGTGTTGGTTCGGCATAAAAAAGCGCATCGTCCACGGCGTCGCCGAACGGTTCTCCTGTCATGCCATGGGCGCTGACGTATGTGGGTAACGATGAACTGATGTGTTCGTTCATGGCTTGGTCAGAGATTCCTTCAGGAAGGCTCTTGTTCTCCTTTTACGAATACCACGCGATAGCCGCGTTTGATTTGTGCGTCGCGTGTTGCGATGAGTGAATTCATCGCTTGTTCATGGGTGTCAAAATGTATTTTGGTGACTTTGCCGGATATACCTTGGCGTCCGGATTCTTTCACCAGTGTCCAGCCATCGATGAGGTCTTCTTGCAGGAATAGGTGAAAGAAACGCGGGTATCCATCTGCCGAGGGTGGAGTTTGTAAGTAGAGGCGCATGGGCGGGATTGTGCGTGCTGACTTGAGTCAGGTCAATTCGCTGGCGTTAAAAATGCGCTCGTATTCGCGGATCGCGTAGCGGTCCGTCATGCCGGCAATGTAGTCGGCAATGGCGCGTGCGCTGCCGGTATCGGGATCTTTGTTTTTGAGTAGCGTGAGATGCTGTTGTTGTTCGGGTGGCAGCAATAATGGGTCATTGAGAAAGGCGTCAAACAGCGAGCGGATGATAATGGCGGCTTTGGCGGTCATGCGGTGCACGCGATAATGCCGGTAGAGATTTTTTCGTAAAAACTGTTTGAGTTCCTGATTCATGTCGCGCATGTCATCGCTGAAGCCGACTAAAGGTTCGTGGTGCTGGATAATGTCATCACGGCTTTGTGGCCGGGCATCGATGAGCTGTTGTGAGCTGGTTTGCAGAAAGTCGGAAACTTGCTGGTTGATCATGCGGCGGATGATTTCGTGGATTGCGCGCTTCTCCGGAATATTGGGATATTTTTTCATCACCTCGGCATGTTGTTGCTTAAACAGCCGCACATTGCATAACTCATCAATGGTGATGAGGCCTGCGCGCAGACCGTCGTCAACGTCATGGTTATTGTAGGCAATTTCATCGGCGATGTTGGTGACTTGCGCTTCAAGGCCCGGCTGGTGATTGTCGAGGAAACGTTGTCCCAGTTCGCCGAGTTCTTTGGCGTTCTTTTTGGAGCAGTGTTTGAGGATTCCTTCGCGGGTTTCAAAGCTGAGGTTGAGGCCGTTGAAGTCGGCGTATTTTTCTTCCAGTTCATCGATGATGCGTATCGATTGCAAGTTGTGTTCGAAGCCGCCGTATTCACTCATGCATTCGTTGAGGATGTCCTGCCCGGCATGTCCAAACGGCGTGTGACCTAGGTCGTGTGCCAGGGCGATAGTCTCGGCGAGTACTTCATTGAGCTTCAGAACGCGAGCGATGGATCGACTGATTTGTGCGACTTCGATGGAATGGGTTAGCCGGGTGCGAAACATGTCGCCTTCGTGATTAACGAAAACCTGGGTCTTGTATTCGAGTCGGCGGAAGGCGCCGGAGTGTACGATACGGTCGCGGTCGCGTTGAAACTCGGTGCGTGTATTGGGTGCGGGTTCCGGGAAACGCCGGCCACGCGATTGTGATTCGCGGGTGGCGTAAGGCGCGAGGCCGTCGTTTTCAGTGGTCACAGTTGGCTGCGCGATGGAATTCATCCAGTGTCTCCCTGAGTAGCGTGGGTGCGTAATCAGCGCTGACATGACTTGCACCGATGCCTGATAACAGCACTAAACGAATGATGCCGGATTGCACTTTTTTGTCGACGGACATGAGTTCGAGGAAGCGCTCAGCGTCCATTCCAGCGGGTGTTTTGACGGGCAGTTTAGCGGCCGCGATTAATGTGTGTGTACGGCGCAGCTGCTCTTGACTAAAGTTGCCCTGGCGGTGCGACAGATCCGCGGCCATCAGCATGCCGACGCCGATAGCTTCGCCGTGTAGCCAGGCACCGTAACCCATGCCGGATTCAATGGCGTGTCCAAAGGTGTGGCCAAGGTTGAGCAGGGCGCGTTGGCCTGATTCTCTTTCATCGGCGGCGACCACGTCGGCCTTGTTTTGGCAGGAACGCTCGATGGCATAAGTGAGCTGTTTTGCATCGCGGGCCAATAAAGAATGGATGTTTGATTCCAGCCAGGCAAAAAAATCGGCATCGAAGATCAATCCATATTTAATCACTTCGGCGAGCCCGGCGGAGAGTTGCTGATCATCCAGTGTGTTTAATGTGTCAGTATCAATCAGCACACACTGTGGCTGATGGAAGGCACCGATCATGTTTTTTCCTAATGGATGGTTGACGCCGGTTTTTCCGCCCACGGAAGAATCCACTTGAGCCAGCAAAGTGGTGGGGATCTGGATGAAGTTGACTCCGCGCTGGTAACACGCTGCCGCAAATCCCGTGATGTCACCCACCACGCCGCCGCCGAGGGCGATGAGGGTGCACTGACGATCAAAGCGATGTTCGAGCAGTGCGCCAAAAATCAGGTTTGCCGTGTCCAGCGTTTTGTATTGTTCGCCATCCGGAAGGATGACCGTTTCGCATTGAAAATGGCGGAGACCGTCGAGAATTTTTTCCAGATAAAGCGGTGCGACGGTGTCATTGCTGACGATGAGCACTTGCTGGCTTTGTATAAAGGGTGTCAACAGCTCAAGTTGGTCAAGTAAATCTTGGCCAATGTAAATGGGGTAGCTGCGTTCCTTAAGATTGACGGTCAAGGTTTTCATGGTATTTGGTGGGTCTTTGCCTGCGCTGTGATAAACCTGTGTGGCTGGGAGTCTGTTATAGACTGCGATCAGTGACCAGGGTCAGTAATTTGTTGACGACACTGCGTACCGGGCTGCCATCCGTGGTGATAACGATGTCAGCAACTTCGCGATACAGTGGGTCTCGGATAGCCAGTATTTCCTCCAGTTTTTTGCGTGGATCCGGAGTTTGCAACAGGGGTCGATTTTTATCTTTTGCGGTGCGGTTGAATAATTGATCAAGCGGAGCGTCGAGGTAAATAACAAAACCCTGGCGCGTGATCTGGTCGCGATTATCGGGGTCGAGGATGACGCCGCCACCGGTTGCCAGGACGATGTTCTGTTTGTTGGACAGCTCGGTAATGACGTCTTTCTCTCGCCGCCGGAAGCCATCTTCGCCTTCCAGCTCAAAGATCAGAGGAATATTGGCGCCGGTGCGCTCTTCAATGACGCGGTCGCTGTCGTAAAAGGATCGGCCCAATTGACGGGCGAGCTGTTTACCAATGGTGGTTTTGCCCGCGCCCATGGGTCCAACAAAAATGATGTTTTGAGCCATTTTACCTCTAAGCGTATGTTTGGAAGGATTATATCGGGTTTGCTATGGAAATGACCAATGCTGCCGGTTTTAGGTATTCGCCTGAAATAAAAAACGGCACCCTATGCGGATGCCGTGGTGATTGTAAATTTTTATTATGCCGCGTTTATTGTTTTGTTGAGAACTGATCTTTCAGAATTTTCGGGGTTATAAAGATCAACAATTCTGATTTTTCGTTGCGTTCCCGGGTGGTGCGGAACAGGACGCCAATGAAGGGCAAGTCACCCAGGAAGGGAATGCTGTCTCGTTCGTTGCGGGTAACTTGTTCATAGATGCCGCCGAGAACCACGGTCTCGCCGTTGTTCATCAATACCTGGGTTTGGATCTCCTTGGTGTCGATGCTGGGCACGCCGTTAAAGAGTACGCCAACGCTGTCTTTGTTAATCTTCAGGTCAAGGATGATGCGGTCATCCGGAGTGATTTGTGGCGTGACCTTGAGTTGCAACACGGCCTCTTTGAACGTGACATTTGTGGCACCACTGGAGCTGGCTTGTTGATAAGGTATTTCGGTGCCCTGCTGAATGATGGCTTCTTTCTGGTTGGCAGTGATGACGCGGGGGTTGGATATCACCTCACCGCGAGCTTCGAGTTGCAGGGCAGAAAGTTCCAGGTCAAGCAGAGTGTTGGCGCCGAGTATGGTCAGGGCGATGCGTCCTGCATTGCTGCCGATCACCGGCATATTGACATTCAAGCGTTGCGGTAGGCCACCTGTACCAAAGGGTATTTCGATGGGGAAGGGGCTGGCGCCGCTGCTGTCGGCCAAATTGTCGAGCGCAGATCCAGCCATAACGTCAGTGGCATTCAGTGAGCCGGAACCAAAGATCAGATCGTTATTGGTATCGTTGATGGAGGAGACACCAAAGCGGACACCCAGATCTTTGGCGAAGTCATCGTCGGCAATGACGATGCGGGCTTCGATCATCACTTGACGGATCGGGATATCAAGAGTAGTGATCAGCGAACGTGCGGCATCCAGGCGGTCGGCTGTATCGGAAAGCAGCAGTGTATTGGTGCGTACGTCCACAGCGGCACGGCCGCGCTCGGAAACAATGCCGCCTTCTGATGACAGCAGATCAGCAATATCTTGTGCTTTGGCAAAATTGATTTGTATGATTTCGGTCTTGATGGGTGCCAATTCTTCTATCTGTTTGTTGGCTTCCAGTTCGAGTTTTTCCTGAGCAGCAATTTCAGCGGCCGGTGCAACCATAATGACATTGCCCGATTTACGCATGGCGAGGCCTTTGGTCTTCAGAATGAGATCCAGGGCCTGATCCCAAGGCACGTTCTTTAAACGCAGAGTCAGGTTGCCTTGCACGGAGTCGCTGGTCACCATATTCAGGTTAGTGAAGTCTGCAATGAGCTGAAGCACGGCGCGAACTTCAATGTCCTGGAAGTTAAGCGAGAGGCGTTCACCGACGTAACCAAATTGGTCTCTTTTCGCACCTGGGGTTTCTTCTTTGGGGATTTCTTTAACTTCAATGGTATAGGTATTGTCCTTGTGGTACGCGAGGTATTCGTAATTGCCAGTGGGGGTGATGGCAAGACGTACGCGATCACCAGATTGTGTGGTGTCGATGTACTGCACCGGTGTGGCAAAATCGATGACGTCAAGCCGTTGCTGGAGATTGTCTGGCAAGTCCGTGTCACCAAATTCTACAAAAATCTGATGGCCGGATTCGCCGGTGCTGATGGGCGTGTTGCCATCAGAGAGGCTGATGATGATGCGCCCTTCACCTTTTTTACCACGCCTAAAATCGATGCCTGTGATGCGGTGCAGTGCTGATGAAGCCGCCATGGCTGCGCCTTTGGCGGAAGTGGCTGCAGGTGAGATTTGTGCGGTTCGACTGCCAGCAAGGGTAATGATGACGTTATTGCCAGAAACTTCGCTTTCAAACGGGATGAGTTGCACGAGATTGAGGATGATGCGAGTGCGATTGCCGGCTTCGACCGCAGTGATGCTTTTGGCAAAACCGATCCCAATATTTTTATTTTTCCAGCCGAGCATGCTGCCTGTGTTTGGAAAATCCAGGACAATGCGCGCGGGGTTATTGATGGTGAAATTGCCTGGATTCGTCGCCGGGCCAGAAAAATTGAGACGAATCTGCACGCTGTCACCGGGTAACGAGGTGAAGGAGACGTTCTTCAGTTTGGTTGAGCTATTGTTTTTGGACACCTTTTTAATGGCAACGGCAGGCGTGGGGCTAGCAGGTTGCGCCTGGGCGGTAAACGTGGTGTCAGCTGCAGTGTTACCTAAAATGATAAATATGTTTTTGCCCTCAGTGCGCAGTTCATAGGCAATAAGCTTTTCAACATTGATGGTGACACGGGTGCGCCCTTTTGCCTGCACTGCCTTGACGGTTTTGGCAACGCCAATATCGATAGGCAGGGGTAGGCTCCAAGGTAAATTATTGTTTACGCCAGGCAAGTCCAGTGAAATACGTGCGGGGCTTCTTGATGTAAAGTCTGTGGGATTAGGTGCATTGTCAGATAACGCCATGCGGATTTCCACCGCGCCATTGGGGAGTTTTTTGAAATCAATAAAATCGAGAGATATTTCCGGTGCGTCGGCTGCAAATGTGACGGTCGACGTCAGAGCGAGCATACAATAAAATAAAATTAAACCTAGGCCGTGCGTTTTTATTTTCATTGTTGTTTTCATCATTGTTTTCTCGCGTGCACGCATAGTGTTTGACCTAAATAAGGTTTTGAAAATGCCCATTGAAAAATCCTCGTTGGCATCATTCACTCGCGGTAAGGGTGGTTATGCGTTCTATCCAACCCCCCAGTCCGTCAGGAACGATTTCCTTTAATTCAACCTGAGATTCTGTGATTTTCACGATTCGACCATTGTTTTTGCCGAGATGGCGGCCGACTTTAGTGCGATAAAGCGTGCCGTCACTGGCACGAATTAAAGCCCATAAACGGCTATTCTTTTCGAGGCTGCCCATCATTTTCAGACTGCCAAGTGCAAATTGTTCCAACACGTCGCGATCCCTTTTGATATCAGGCTTTAAACCGTTATTAGAGTCCAAGGCTTGAATCTCAATTGTGGGCTCAAAAGGATTCCTGAGAGTGCCGTCATCGTAGGAAAAAATCTCAAACTGCTGCGGTGTGGGCAGTGGTGGTATGCGACCTTTCTGACGGGCTTTTACTTCTGAAACATACGCACGTAAATCAGTTGTCTCATCGTCGCCGCAGGCCGACAGCCCCACAGCGATAAGACTAGCGAGCAAAAACCGTCCTAGTATCGTGCTTGTGGTGAGTGATTGTGTCACGCCATTTTGTTTGCTAGTGCTAGCGGTTGATGAGAGATGTTTGGCGGTAGCCATTATTTCTTACCTCGCCGTTTGCGTTTCTTTTTACTCGCAGTTTCTTCTTCGTCGAGGTAGCGATAGGTTTTTGCTGTGGCCTCCATGGTCATGCGGTTATCTTCGCTTTTTTTGCTGGAAGTGAGGGTGAGGTCGTGCAGTGTGACGATGCGTGACAATGCCGCGGTGGCGCTGGCGAAATTTCCGAACTGATGATAAGTCCCTTTGACGCGGATTTGAATGGGCAGCTCGGCATAAAATTCTTTGGGTATTTCAGTTTCCGGTTTGAAAAGTTCAAACTCAAGCCCGCTGATGATGCCAATGCGTGAAATATCAACTAGCAATTCCGCCACTTCGGTTTTGCCGGGTAATTGTTGCAACAGCGCACCAAAGGAGCGTTCCATTTCCAGCATTTGCTCTTTGTACGCGGCCAGATTGGTGGCCTTGGCCTGTTTCTTTTCAAATTCCGTTTTGAGCGAGGTTTCTTTGCTGCGTGTAGTTTCAAGTTCCAGCAATTGGTCGCTGGTATCCAGGTAGTAGCCCGCGAATAGCAGGGCAATACAGAGCAGGACGATGACTATGGTCCTGGCAGCAACCGGCCAGCTACCAATATTATTGGGATCCAGGTTGAGGTCGTTCAGGTCAGACAAGTTCATTTGTCGGCCTTCTCTGTTTTGAGGGTTGCTTGTGAGACTTTCATTTTAAACCAGCTTGCGCCCGGATATTCTTTTTTGTCCGACTGAATCACTGTGAGTCTCGGGTTGGTGAGCCAGGGCGAGTTGTTCAGGCTGCGCATCAGTTCTGATACGTAATCGTTAGAATCGGCCACGCCGACCAAGTCAATTTCCCGGTCTTTGCGAGATACGTTTAATAAAAAGACCTTATCGGGCATGGCTTTGGCGATTTCATCAAAAATGTGCACGATTTCCGGACGACTTCCCTGTAATTCCTGGATGACTTTCATGCGCGCCAGTAATGCGGCCTTTTCTTTTTCGAGGCTCTCAATTTCCTTGATGTCTTTGTCGACTTGTACGATTTGCTCCTGCATAAACTGGTTGCGGTTGTTCTGTTCTTCAATCATACCGGCCATACGCAGATGCACTAAAACCACAATGCCTACCATTAAAATGGCTGCGCCTGCCGCAATATTGATAAATTGGCGCTGTTTTTTGCGTCGCTGGTCTTCACGCCAGGGGAGTAGATTAATGTGGGGCATTAGTCAAAGCTCCGTAATGCCAGTCCGCAGGCGATCATCAGCGCCGGGGCATCATTACTTAATGCTTGCGCTTTGACCTTGGAGGCCAATGACATATTGGTAAACGGATTGGCGATGGAGGTGCTGGTGCCGACCCTTTCCTCAATGAGTTCGTCTACGCCAGGAATGGAGGCGCTACCGCCCGCCAGCACGATATGGTTGACCGAGTTGTGCTGGCTGGAAGAGAAAAAGAACTGCAGTGAACGACTTACCTGTTGTGCCATGGCATCTTTAAAGGGATCCAGCACTTCAGGCACGTAGTTATCGGGCAGCCCCCCCTGTCGTTTGGCCATGCCAGCCTCTTCGTACGACAGACCGTAACGGCGCTGAATTTCTTCGGTCAGCTGTTTGCCACCGAAAACCTGATCACGGGTATAAATGATTTTTTCGTCGTGCAATACGCTCAAGGTCGTCATGGTCGCGCCAATATCTATAATGGCAACGGTTTTGTCGCTGGTACCACCGGGTATCTGTGAGGCAATGAGGCCAAAGGCATTTTCCAGTGTGTACGCCTCGATATCCACAACTTTGGCGGTGAGGCCGCCTAATTCGACGGCGGCGACACGTGAATCGACATTTTCGCTACGTGAGGCTGCCAGTAGTACATCGACGGTGTCGGGGTTAGCCTCTGAGGTACCGAGAATTTCAAAATCGAGGTTTACCTCTTCGAGGGAATAGGGAATGTATTGGTCGGCTTCTAATTCTATTTGGCTTTCCATCTCATCTTCAGAAAGCGAAGCGGGCATGGTGATGACTTTGGTAATCACCGAAGAGCCAGCGACTGCGACGGAAGCAAACTTGGTGCGTGACCCTGAACGTTTGGCGACACGCCGTATCGCTTCGCCAACGGCCTCGACATCGGTAATGTTTTTTTCGACCACGGAATTGGGCGGTAGTGGCTCTGCCGCATAGGCATCGATACGATAGCCATCGCCCTGACGACTGAGCTCCAGCAATTTCACTGAGGTTGAGCTAATGTCCAGTCCAATGAGTGGTGTTTTTTTGTGGGCAAACAGATCTGCTAGTTGCACGTTTTTTTTCCCGTTGTCATACTCGCAAGCAGATTATCGGTAGTGGAGTTGTAAACTTTACTATAGATTAAAAATTGCATAAGGAAAAATTAGTATTAGGTTGATCTAATTGGAAGTTTTATACTTAACCTTTGTTAATATCCATGAACACTATCACAAATCTTTAGTTTTGATGCCCTCTTTTACATATCTAAAGCGTATGCTTCAAAAACGCTGGTTGTTGATCCTGGCCGGGACAGGTGTTTTTTTGATCATTCTTGCCGCGTTGACGATCACTCTTTTTGTGGTGCCCAATTTGCCCGCAATTGAAAGTCTTAAAGATGTGCGCTTTCAAGTGCCATTGCGGGTGTATACCCGTGACCAGAAATTGGTTGCCGAATTCGGTGAAAAGAAGCGTGCACCGCTAAGCTACGAGGAAATCCCAGAATTAATGGTGCAAGCGGTGTTGTCGGCGGAGGACGGTCGGTTTTTCGAACATCCCGGCGTTGATTACCAAGGCCTGTTGCGAGCGGCTTTTTACCTGTTACGTACCGGTGAAAAAGGCCAGGGTGGCAGTACTATTACTATGCAAGTGGCGCGTAATTTCTTTTTGAGCCGGGAAAAAACCTATTTGCGCAAACTCAACGAAATCTTGTTGGCATTGAAAATAGAAGGTGAACTTAGCAAACAGGACATTTTGGCTTTGTATCTCAACAAAATATACCTTGGCAACCGTGCTTATGGCGTGGGTGCTGCCGCACAGGTCTATTATGGAGTGACGGTTGATCAACTGACTGTTGCGCAAATGGCGATGGTCGCCGGTCTGCCCAAGGCGCCTTCGCGTTATAACCCGATCATTAATCCGGCGCGCGCCTTGTTGCGTCGCAATTATGTGTTAGGCCGTATGCGCGATTTGGATTTTATTGATGAGGCAACCTATACCCAAGCGCGAGACAGTCTGGATGATGCCCGCTTGTATGGCTTGTCGCAACAGGTGACGGCCCCCTATGTTGCGGAAATGGTCAGGGCAGAAATGCTGGCGCGCTATGGCGATGCGACTTATTCTGCGGGTTTTAAAGTCATCGCCAGTATTGATTCACGGTTGCAAACGGCGGCCAATCATGCCCAGCACAATGCTTTATTGGACTATGACCTTCGTCACGGTTATCGCGGCCCGCTAACGCAACACGAGCTGGCCGAAGACAGCGGTGAAGAGCAGTGGGCACCATTGCTGCAATCTTATCGTGAGATTAATGGTTTATTGCCGGCGCTGGTGCTGGCCACCGTTGAGCAGGCCGTAGTGGTTTACGAGCCTCGCCGAGGGGTGCTGCGTATTAATTGGCCGGGGCTGTCGTGGGCGGCACCCGGCATGGCCAATGGGCGGGTTGGGCGAGCGCCGGAACAGGCAGCCGATATTATTGCGCGTGGCGATGTGATTTACATTTATGAGATGCGTGATCAAAAAACTGCGGAAAATGCGTGGCGGTTGGCGCAAATACCGGTCGTTGAGGGGGCGCTGGTCTCGCTAGACCCCAATGATGGTGCGATCCGTGCGTTGGTGGGTGGTTTTAATTTTCAGCAGAGTAAATTCAATCGAGTCACTCAGGCTGAGCGTCAGCCCGGTTCTAACTTCAAGCCGTTTACCTACTCTGCTGCGCTGGAAAAGGGCTTCACTCTGGCCAGTTTGATCAATGATGCGCCGGTGGTATTTGAGGATGAAGGTCTGGAAGCCACCTGGCGGCCGGAAAATTACAGTGGCAAGGTGTTCGGCCCGACCCGTTTGCGGCAGGCCTTGGTGAAATCCCGCAATCTGGTGTCGATTCGTTTGTTGCGCGCCATCGGTATCGGCTACGCCATCAATTATGTATCACGCTTTGGGTTTGATAAAAAACGTCTGCCGCGTGATTTATCGTTGGCGCTGGGCAGTGGTGCGGTAACGCCGTTGGAGGTTGCCTCCGGGTTTTCGGTATTTGCCAACGGGGGTTATCGTGCGTTGCCCTATTTTATCGATCGTATCGAAGATGCTGACGGCAACGTGTTGTACCAGGTCGAGCCGTTTACGGTCTGCGAAGGCTGTGAAGCGAAAGCGATGGCCGAGTCTGTTGCTGATGCAGAAGGTGAGCCCTTTGTGGGGCCGCCGACGGCCGATGAGGTGTTGCCGGTGAATATCGCACCGCGGGTGCTCACGCCTCAGAATGTCTATTTGATCCGTAGCGTGATGCGTGACGTGATCCGTTTTGGTACCGGGCGTCGAGCGCGGGTTTTGGGTCGGTCCGACATCGCCGGTAAAACCGGTACCACTAACGATCAGCACGATGCCTGGTTTTCCGGTTACACCTCTAACCTGGTCACTACCGCCTGGGTGGGTTTCGATAAGCCGCAACCCCTGGGGGCGCGCGAGACCGGTGGCCGTGCCGCCTTGCCCATGTGGATTGAATATATGCGTGTTGCGCTGAAGGACTTGCCGGTGCAAGTGCCCGAGCAGCCGCCGGGACTGGTCACGGTGCGCATTGACCCGGAAACGGGTCTGCTGGCGAGAGCCGGGCATCCCAATGCCATTTTTGAAACCTTTCGGCAGGAAAATGTTCCGCAGCGCCAGGTGCAAGAGTCGGTTACTTCGACCGTTTCAGAGGCAGGAAGCGTTGAATCTTCGCCCGACAGCGGCGTACCGGAAGAGCTGTTTTAGGCGCTTGCTTGAGCGCTTGAGTCAGGCGTTCGACGTTCAGGTCTACCTGGGTTCTATTTTCAGATTGAGCCCACCAGAGTGGCTCGCGACCGCGTTGAGATCGTCCGGCTCTTCTTCGATCTTCATGCTTTCGTCGATCTCAACAACCCCCTCAGAGAGGCTGATTTTCAGGCGCAGGTTGTTTTGTGAATCGGCATTGCGCAGTGCCTCTTCGATACTGATGATGCCGTCTTGATACAGCTTGAAGATGGCCTGATCGAAGGTTTGCATGCCCAGGTTGGTGGATTTTTCCATAATTTCGCGAATGCCGTGGATATCACCCTTGAGAATCAGATCCTGAATTAGCGGTGTACCCAGCATCACCTCCACGGCCACCACGCGTTTGCCCTTCAGAGTGGGGATCAGGCGCTGGGAGATAAATGCTCGCACGTTCAGTGACAAATCCATCAACAGCTGGTTGCGTCGGTCTTCTGGGAAAAAATTGATGATGCGATCCAGGGCCTGATTGGAATTGTTGGCATGCAGGGTGGAAATGGCTAGATGCCCGGTTTCGGCGAAGGAGATACAGTGCTCCATGGTTTCGCGGTCGCGAACTTCCCCGATGAGGATGACGTCCGGGGCTTGGCGCAGGGTATTTTTCAGAGCATCTGCGTAGCTGTCAGTATCCAGCCCCACTTCGCGCTGATTAATGATGGATTTCTTGTGGGTGTGGATGAATTCGATAGGGTCTTCTATGGTGATGATGTGCCCCGAGGTGTGGGTATTGCGAGCATCGATTAATGCCGCTAACGACGTCGACTTGCCCGAACCGGTACCGCCAATGAACAGCACCAGCCCACGTTTTTGCATGATAATTTTTCGCAGAATGGGTGGCAGACCTAGTTCTTCAGTGCTGGGGATCACGGTCTTGATGTGACGAATCACCATTGCCGCCTGGTTGCGTTGCTTGAATACGTTGACTCGAAAACGTCCGACCCCGGGCATGGAATGGGCTAGGTTCATCTCTGGCTTGAGCTCGAATTGCGCAATCTGTTCTTCACTCATGAGGTCATAGGCCAGCGCCTTGGTACGTCCAGCCGGCAGCGTGGTTTTTTCCAGCGGCTTTAGTATGCCGTGGATTTTGGCGCTGACCGGCGCCCCGACTGTGAAATATAAGTCAGAGGCTTCATACTTGACCATGAGTTTAAGGTAATCCGATATTTCCATTGATGTACTGCTCCGAAAGGCGTTGTTAGGCGTGGGGTCAGTGAATGCTTTTTTATATGCAAGTAATATCGGTTTCCAGCGGGGTAATCTTTAACCCGCTGCGGGTCGTTTACGGCAGTCACTTGAGCGAGGAATAGCAGCGATTAATCCAGTAATTTTTGAATCTGCGTTAATGATAGTGCCTGAGGCTTTGCAAGCCTCGGTGCGACGTCATTGGTCGACTTTTCAGTCCGTGGCGGCGATCAGAATCACTGATACCGCGTTTGACGCCATTTTTGATGCTGCATTGCTGAAGGAGCTGTGCCAGGTGTGGGCGGCCAGCGAATTTGTGGCGCAGCGATGCATCACCAGCCCGGAATTGTTGTTTGATCTGCTGGGCAGTGGTGATTTGCATCGTCGTTATGATGTGGCGGACGAAACTCGCTCGGGCTTGATGGCGCAACACCTGCGCCAGGCCATGCAGGGGGTCACGGATGCCGCGTCGCTGGGGGTGCAGTTGCGTCGCCTGCGGCAGCGGGAAATGGTGCGTATCGCCTGGCGGGATCTCGCCGGATTGGCTGATCTTGATGAGATCATGGCGGATATTTCCGCGTTGGCGGACGCCTGTATTCAGGAGGCGCTGAGCTGGTTGCAGATCGCGCTTGTGGGACAGCTGGGTGAGCCACGTGATGCGGATGATCAGCCGCAAGGCCTGTTGGTGTTGGGGATGGGCAAGCTGGGGGCGGGCGAGCTGAATTTTTCCTCTGATGTGGATTTGATCTTTGCTTACCCCGAAGACGGTGAAACCACTACTGGCAAGGCCAACAGCGTATTTTTCACCCAGCTTGGTCAACGGTTGATCCGCGCCCTGAATGCGACCACCGCCGAGGGTTTCGTGTTCCGTGTCGATATGCGTCTGCGTCCCTTCGGCGAAAGCGGCGCGCTGGTGAGCAGTTTTGCCGCGCTGGAAAATTATTATCAGGCTCACGGTCGGGATTGGGAGCGTTATGCGCTGATCAAGGCGCGGGTGGTTGCAATCAGTGTCGAAACCAGGGCCGCAATCAGCGTGGCGGGAGGCCCGTCGACAGGAGCGCGTCTGTTCGAAATTTTGCGGCCTTTTGTGTTCCGTCGTTATCTCGATTATGGCGCCTTCGAGGCGCTGCGCGAGATGAAAAAAGGGGTGGAATCCGAACTCAAACGCCGTGGCATGGCCAATAACATCAAGCTGGGTTCCGGCGGCATTCGCGAAGTGGAGTTTATCGGTCAGGCCTTTCAGCTAGTGCGTGGCGGACGTGAGCTCGCCTTGCAGCGGCGCGAGATTCAGCCGGTGCTGAGTTGGTTGAGCGAGCACGATTATTTGCCCGAGTATGTCGTGCAGCAATTATTGGTGGCCTACCGTTTTCTGCGTAACGCCGAGCATCGGCTACAGGAATTTCAGGATCAGCAGACTCACAAACTGCCTGATGACACCCTGGGTCAGCAGCGTCTGGCTTTCAGCATGGGATTTGAACACTGGGATGAGTTTCTGCCGGCATTACGCGGCCACATGACGCGGGTGCACAGTCATTTCGAACAGGTTTTTGAATCGCCGCAGAGCGGGCACGCCAAGGTGGATGATTCGGGGCTGAGTCAATTGTGGCTGGGTGAGCCGGAGGAAGCGGAGGCGCTGGTGATCTTGCAGGCGGCCGGTTTCCATGATGGAACGGTGCTTTATGCCCGCTTGCAGGCCTTGAAAACGAGCCGTCGTTATGCCGCTTTGTCGCGCACGGGACGCGCCCGCTTGGACCGGTTGATGCCGTTGTTGCTGGGAGCTGTCAGTAAATTGCCGGTGCCTCAGAGGGAAGGCGAGCAGGACGCGGTAGCAGCAGTAAGTCGTGATACCACCTTGCTACGGGTGTTATCGCTGCTGGAAGCTATCGTCAGCCGCACCGCGTATCTTGCCCTGCTGAGCGAGTACCCCATGGCCTTGTCTCAGCTGGTGCAGTTGTGCGCCGCGAGTCTCTGGATCGCGCAATTGCTGGCGCGTCATCCTATTCTGCTGGACGAGCTGTTTGACCCGCGCACGCTGTATACGCCGCCGACAAGGGAGCTGCTGGAGGCCGATCTGCAACACCAATTGAGCCGCTTTGCGGGTGATGATCTTGAGCAGGCCATGGACGCCCTGCGCCAATTCAAGCAGGCCAGTGTATTGCGAGTGGCGGCGGCAGATCTGGTGGAGGCGACCCCGCTAATGGAGGTGAGTGGCCACCTCACTGACATTGCTGAAGTCATTTTGCAGGCGGCATTGGAATTGGCGTGGTGTTATTTGTTGGCGCGCCACGGTTATCCATCCTGTGTTGATGTGTCGAAAAATGCGTCGAAAAGCGACAAGGGCTTCGCCATTATTGCGTATGGCAAACTCGGGGGTTTGGAACTGGGTTACGGCTCGGATCTCGATCTGGTGTTCCTGCACGGTGCAGGAGGTAGTGCCAGTGCGGTGACGGATGGCCCTCGATCCATTGCTGACACAGTGTTTTACGCACGCCTGGGGCAGCGCATTATTCACATCCTCACCGCGCTGACGCCGGCCGGCGTATTGTACGAAGTGGATATGCGCTTGCGACCCAGTGGCGCGTCAGGTTTGTTGGTCACAGGGCTGGCCAGTTATTCAGGTTATCAGCACGAAAAGGCCTGGACGTGGGAACATCAGGCGTTGGTGCGGGCGCGGGTTGTGGCAGGGGATCAACGTCTGCATGCGGAGTTTGTGACGTTACGTCGGGAAGTGTTGATGCTGCCGCGTGACTCGGAGACGTTGCGACATGACATTGTGGAAATGCGTGAGCGTATGCGCGAAACGCTTGTCAGCAAAAAAGACGGACAATTCGATCTCAAACAGGGTCGCGGCGGTATCGCCGATATCGAATTTATGGTTCAATTCGGGGTTTTGAATTGGGCGTATAGAATCCCGGCGCTTACGGAATATACGGACAATATTCGGCTGCTGGATCATTTTACCCGGCAGTTGGCGGAAGCGGATTTCTTAACCGCGGAAGATGCCGCGAGTTTGGCTGATACCTATCGTCGTTACCGCGCCGAAATACACCGGCTGGCCTTGCAGGATCAAAAGGCCGTGGTCGCGGACGAGCTGTTCAGTACCGAGCGCCGCGGGGTCACACGGTTATGGCAAAATATTTTTGGACACTACGGATTAACTGAAAAGCATGAATAGGAGAAAGCAGTATGTCGATGGATGATCGCGACGGCGTCATCTGGATGGATGGCGAGTTGGTGCCTTGGCGGGATGCCAAAGTGCATGTGCTCACCCACACCCTGCATTACGGTATGGGTGTGTTTGAAGGCGTACGCGCCTATCATACCGAGAGCAAAGGCCCGGCCATTTTTCGTTTGCAGGAACATACGGATCGTCTGTTTCGTTCCGCAAAAATTCTTGGTATGGGCATGCCTTTCGACAAGCAAACGCTGAACGAGGCGCAGCGCGCCGTGGTGCGCGACAATAAACTTGAGAGTGGTTATCTGCGGCCCATGTGTTATTACGGTTCCGAAGGTATGGGCTTGCGCGCGGATAATTTGCAGACGCATGTGATGGTGGCTGCTTGGGAATGGGGCTCCTATCTCGGTGTCGAAGGCATGGAAAAAGGCATCCGCATCAAGACCTCATCCTTCACCCGTCATCATGTGAATGTGACCATGTGCAAGGCCAAGTCTAACGGTAATTACATCAACTCCATCATGGCATTGCAGGAAGCGCTGGCGGACGGTTATGACGAAGCCCTGCTGCTGGACGTGGACGGCTTCGTCGCCGAAGGCAGTGGCGAGAACTTTTTCATGATTCGTAATGGCGTGATTTATACACCGGAACTGACTTCGGCGCTGGAAGGCATTACTCGCGAGACGATTTTAGTGCTGGCCGCCGAGCTGGGTTATGAAGTGCGTGAAAAACGCATCACCCGCGATGAAGTGTATGTGGCCGATGAGGCTTTCTTCACCGGCACGGCCGCAGAAGTTACACCGATACGGGAGCTGGATAATCGTAGCATTGGCAACGGTGGGCGAGGCCCGATGACCGAGAAATTACAGGCGCTGTATTTTGACGTGGTACATGGTCGACATCCGGAGCATCAAGAATGGCTGACACCGGTAGCCTGAAACAGGTCCATTGTCAGCGTCTAAAAATACGTTTTGAAGGGGAGGAAACATGACTGAAGCACACGATACTGAAGTTTTGGCGAATGCGGAAAATCACTACGAAGTGACGCGCGCCGATCTGCCGTTGAATTGTCCCATGGACGGCATGAGCAAGTGGAATTCGCATCCCAAAGTGTATCTGCCGATTGAAAAGACCGGTAAGGCCAAGTGCCCCTACTGCGGCGCCGACTACACCTTGAAAGACTAAAAACAGTTATGCCGGGTGGCAGGTCTGCCCGGTTTTATTCCTTATCTTTTGGCCACGAAAATCACGATTCCCTGTGACTGATAATATCGCTGCCCAAGCATCATCCTCAAAATTGGCTTATGGCTTCGCTGCCGCTGTGGTGTTTTTATTTCCCGCGTTGATACTGGTATTGCGCCCCGCCGATGGTTTGGGTCTCGGTTTGCTGGCGTTGGCTGGTTTCTGGGTTGCTTATCAACAGCGCGGCAGTGGCCAGGCCAGCCGTGAAGAAAAATTGTTGTATTTTGCGGTGAGCTTCTTTTTTCTGGCCGCGCTCTTCGTTACCTTGCTAGGGGGTATTGATGATGGTGGCATCAAAAAACTTGGCAAGCTTGCGCGCCTGTTGTTGGTGATTCCGGCATACGTGTTTCTGCGCCGGGTCGGCGTGAGCTTGGCGACTCTGTGGTACGGACTGGTGCTGGGCGCGATGGTTGCGGCAGGGGTGGCGCTGTACGAGGTGTGGGACAGACCACCCACTTTTCGCGCCAAGGGCATCACCCATCCGATCATTTTTGGCGACATTGCACTGGTGATGGGCATCATGGCGTTGGCGGGTCTGGGCTGGTTCAAGCAGCGCGCACGTTGGCAAGTGTTGCTGCCCTTACTGGCGGTCAGTTGTGGTCTGTTAGCAAGTTTGCTGTCGCACGCCCGCGGTGGCTGGGTGGCGATTCCCTTTATGGGCTTGGTGTTTCTCTGGTATTCGGGAAGGTACGCGAGGGCGCGCATCCCGGTGTGGCAGCGTTGGTCGGCAGTGGCATTTTTGGTGCTTGCCGTGACGGCCGCTTATCTGGTGCCCGTCACCGGCGTGCAAAAAACTGTGGATCGTACGGTCACGAACTTAAACAATTATTTTCAGAGTGAGATTGCCAGCAATGCCCGCAGCACCTCGGTCGGTACGCGCTTCGAGATGTGGCAGGCGGCCTGGCAAATTTATCGGGATAATCCGCTGCTCGGCGTGGGCTGGGGACATTATAAAGAAAACGCGCAGACGTTAGTCGATGCTGGTGTTCGTCACAAATCCGCTGCGACCTGGGGGCATCCTCATAACCAATTTTTTGCCGCTATGGCTAATGGCGGTACGTTGGCATTCGTGGCCATCTTGCTGCTATTTTTGATTCCTGCGAAACTGTTGATAGATGTGATTCGTCGTCAAAAAAATCTCGATCAGCAACGTCTGGCTCTGGCGGGTTTGCTGTTGATCGTGGCGTACATGTGCTTTGGTTTCTCCGAAGCGATTCTGGAGCGTGCTCGCCCCATCAGTTTTTTCGCTTTTTATCTGGCGGTGATTTTTGCGGCTATTCATGCGCAAAAGAAAAAATTACGCGGCGAGCCGGTTAAACGCCAACAAAGCTTGTCGGTGATCATCATTGCCCAAGATGAAGCCGACCGTATTGAGCCTTGTTTGCAATCGGTGGCCAACTGGGCCGATGAAATCATCGTGCTGGACAGTGGCTCTTCCGACAATACGGTTGAGGTTGCGCGTCGTTATACCGAACAGGTGTTCGAGACCGACTGGCCTGGCTATGGCCCGCAAAAACAACGGGTGCTGGAAAAAGCTAACTGCGAATGGGTGTTGTCGATTGATGCCGATGAGCGTGTTTCCCCTGAGCTACGCGCCGACATTGATGCCGCGTTAACGGAAAACCCTGAATGTGTCGGTTACCGCACCCCCTGGGCAGTGATGGTTTACGGCCATCGCATGGACTTCGGTCGCAGTGCGCGTGCGCCTATGCGCTTGTTCAAGCGTGAGGGGTCGCGTTTTACTGATGCTCAAGTACACGAGCACGTGGTGCTGGCTCCCGGTAGAAAGGGCATTCTGGAAGGCCGTTTATATCATTACACGCACCGCAACTATGGACACGCCCTGCAAAAAAGTGCCAAGTACGCTTGGCTGGGCGGGCAAAAGCGTTACGCTGCCGGTAAGTGGGGAGGTGGCTTGCCCGTTGCTGCACTGCGTTCGCTATGGAATTTTATTTTGATTTACTTCTTGCGGTTAGGTTTTCTGGACGGCCCAGTCGGCTTTGTGGTGGCGGTGACTTATGCGCAGGGAGCGTTTAACAAGTATGCGGCGCTGTGGGCATTGCGGCGAGAAGAAAAGTTGTCGAAAAAAGCTTAGCATACAGTTTCCAGGATTTAAAGTCTGCCGAGATAGTGAATGACGGAATACACTGTCTATCTAGGTCGATATTTTTATAGACATTGGCATAGAGTTTATATGAGAGACAGCCGCTGAGAAAAGCAAGATGTCCTGGATTGTGTTTCTGCGGCATTGCAAGTAGAGCCATGTGATAAACATAAAAATCGATTATGTTTCTTTGGTCGTTGAAGATATCTTGTACAGTTATTGACAGAACCCCACGTTAAACATTGTGACCGAAAGTTTATTTTATTTGAAACTAAGTTTCGTTAGGCTAGCGTTCAATAACCACTGCACCTGACTCAATACGATAAGTCAGAAAACATATCTGCCGAGGATTGGATAACACTTGTGAGTTGAAAATTGCATAAACATCACCTTCACAGCGTGCGGAGCGACTGATCAGGCCTGGGTGGCCATCGTGATGGATTCGCCTTCCAACTTGATGGCTGAAGGAATAACCTTTTGGATCAACCAGCGAAGGAAAGGCCTCAAGCTTCGGGATAAAATTCAACAACGCGGCATCGCAGCGTACGCGATATACCTTCCGTTCGATAACGACACCTTCATGGTTCTCCCAGCCCGCGTCCTGTAAAAAACCATAACGCCAATGGTAAACCGTTTCATGAATACCGGTCTCTAATGAATCTGCGCCATGCCAAACACCAAATGATCCATCGGAGTAACGCGTGTTTGACCAATTCTCAAAGGGATAATCTATGGCCTCGTTATAAGCAGCCTCTTCGAAAGGGCGGTCGATGATCGGCTGATGCGATACATTGGTATGAGGCTTTGTGTTTGCTTCAAGATTAATGGCTGACTGCCAGCCTTCAGGGGAGTCAGTTAGGTCATCAAACAGATCCTCGGACTCCCGAAGGGAGACGATATTGCGGTGAGCGTCATCATGAAAATCCGTTATCGTGATGCCGTCAAACAGTGACTCCATTATTGCCCTCGCGCCTTATCCAGGTACGCGCGGATCATAAACAACCCCCTGAATCCCCATTCCTTGATTGTTTCAGTCGGCGTCATTCCCTCAAAGACCTTATTGCGCTGGGTCATCCAGGCATAAGCGAGATCCCGGTTACGGGGAAACAGAAAACGCAGTGATTTATGAATGCCCATTAAAATACCGACCCGATCCATCAGATCACGACTCTGGGCTAGCGGCGCTCCTTTGCGGTAGCGTGTTAGGGCAGCACGATTGTTGGTCGAAAGCCCCAGCAGGGCTAACTGGTCTTCGGTAGAAAGATTCCAGTGGGCGAATAGTTTCATCACCATTTTGGCCAGTTCAGATCGGTCTATTGTCCGTTCTTCAGGGTGCTGGGGAGCTAACATGGCGCACCTCTTCATGTAATATCAATGTATTTACTGTAGCAATATTTGTTGCATTTGCAACATTTGTAATAATACCTAACCCCGCTTGACGGTTCTCCAATCGTTCTCTATGCTCATTCTCAAGGAGTACATACAGAGAACGCCCATGATTACCCAAAGCCAGCACAAAACCCTGTCCTTCATTCGCCAGTTCATCGCCCGGCACGACTACGCTCCCACGCTAGCGGAAATCGCTACCGGGCTTGGCCTGCGCTCCAAGGGATCACTGCATAAACATGTGCAGGCCTTGGCGGATGCCGGATATTTGCAGGTCGCTTCCGGCCAGCATCGTGGCATTCAATTGACACACCAGGCCGAAGCACAAATGCACTCACTGCCATTGTTAGGACGCATTGCGGCTGGCCAGCCCATCGAAGCAATACCGGGTGAGGACACGCTAAACCTCACGGAATTTCTGCTGGGCCCGGATCGTTTTGCGCTACGCGTCCAGGGCAACTCCATGATAGACGCTGGTATTCTGGATGGTGACACGGTGATTATCGAGCGCCGCGCCACCGCTGCAAGCGATGATATCGTGGTCGCCCTGATTGACAACAATGAAGCCACATTGAAACGCCTGCGTCATCGTGGCGAGCGTATTGAACTCATCCCAGCAAATGTGGCCTACCAAACTCAAATTTATCCCGCTGACCGGGTCAATATTCAGGGTGTACTGGTAGGTCAGTTACGCACCTATCCCTAAGCATGATGAGCAGTAACACTCACTGGCCACGGGCAATCATCCTCGTGGATATGAACGCCTTTTTCGCGTCCATCGAACAACATGACTGCCCGGAATGGCGGGGCAGGGCCGTGGCCATCACTAATGGTCTTACAGGCACCTGCATCATCACCAGTTCTTACGAAGCTCGTGCCCACGGTATTCGCACGGGAATGCGTCTGCGTGAGGCTCGCCGTTTGTATCCTGATTTGATTCAGGTTGCAGCGCGGCCCGGGCGTTATGCCGAGGTGTCCGCTCGCATCATGGCTTCGTTGCAATCCATCAGCCCCGATATCGAAGTGTTTTCTGTGGACGAGGCTTTCCTTGATGTAAGCCGCTGCCAAAACTTACTCGGATCACCGGAGCGCATCGCCCAGCTTACAAAAGAAACCGTCTTTAAAGTCTCTGGAATATTGTGTTCCGTAGGGGTGAGTGGAGACAAGACTACAGCAAAGTATGCAGCCAAACTCAACAAGCCCGATGGCCTAACGGTTATCCCACCGTGGGAAGCCAAGGCCCGTCTGCAGAATGTGCCCGTCACGGATCTTTGTGGCATCAACAAAGGTATCGGTGCTTTTCTGGCCGCACGCGGCGTGCTCACCTGCGGTGATATGGAGCGTCTACCGATTGGCGAACTCGCTCAGCGTTTTGGCAATCCTGGTCGTCGCATCTGGTACATGGCCCAGGGTGCTGACCCCGAGCCATTGCAGCTCAATGTGCCTCCGCCCAAGACGATTGGCCACGGTAAGGTGATGCCACCCAATACGCGTGATGTTGAAGTGATTCGTACCTACCTATTACACATGAGTGAAAAGGTCGCAGCACGCCTGCGTCAGCACTCGATGGTCGCCCAACATTTTTCCATTGGCTTGCGCGAACGAGACGGCTGGATCGGGAGCAAGGCAAAGAGTATTTTTCCCACGCATGACGGCCACGTCATCATGGCGTTATGCGCAAAAATACTGGCAAGTCAGTGGACAGGGCAGGGCGTGCACCAAGTACAAGTCACAGCACTGGATCCTCGTTCAGAGCATGGCCAACTGGAATTGTTTGGCGATACTGACGACCGGCACGAATCCAGTAACGCGGCAATGGATGCCATTAACCATCGTTACGGTGAATTCACCCTGGCCCCGGCGCGATTGCTTAATCGTTCCAGTATGCCCAATGTCATTGCACCGGCATGGAAGCCCTTTGGCCATCGCCAAACTATTCAGGATGCTGCAATAAACGATACGTCAGAACAGTAATCGCCATGTGTGTGCTGATCGAGTATCAAGAGGGCAAGCAAACCGTCCGCGTACGCTTTACCCACCTTACCGCCGCGCTACCGGTCAAAACCCGGCGGGGTGGAATAGTGTTTGTGTCCTGGGGAAGACGCCGAAGCCAGGCAGGAAAACTCCTGCTGGGCGGCTGGGCGCGATTGGAAGTGATTCGCGCAGGACGCTGGGATCACTGGTTTCCCGATCCGGTAAAATTACCGGTGACAGGATTTGAAGAGCATGATATTGAAGGAGGAGGGTACCACTACGCGTTAAGCAAAGGGCAGTGGGCGCAAGGGTTAGTCGTGCAAGACCATCACGAGCAGCGGGTTTATGTAGTGACAATCACCCCAGAGCGAGAAGATGCCATTCACGACCGCTGGCCACGGATATTGAATTATTAGCGATATTCATCCGCCAGTCCATTGGGTCAAAAGAACCACATATATAGTAGCCAGATGATAATCGATGCTATTGTGAAATAATTACAAAGTTTTATGTTTCCTTATCATGATAATATTTTTTATCAACAATGATAAGCGTGTAATTAATGCTCGCGTAGCAAGCATTAAACAGCTCAAGTTAATAGAAAGGGAATTATAATGGGAATTTTTGAGGAATACTTTTCACCCAAACTAATAGCCTCTTTGTTTGACAAATTAAAAACGATAAGACATGACCGAAAGAATGAGTTAAACGCCTTAGCTAACGTGTTTGGTGATGCTGAAGAGTTAGCAAAATTTTATATAGAACCGCAGTGCCAACATGCTAACCCTGCGAATGAAGATGAGGACGAGCCCGCATCGATTGTAACGAGCCCAGTATTTAATACTATAAATAGATTTTTAAATGGTGATTTTGCCGTTAGAGATGACGGTAGAAATGTGCTGTATATTCTTGCTGATGCTGGCATGGGTAAAACATCTCTATTGATGATGCTGAAATTATCCCACTTAACATCTTTTTGGCCAAAGAATTATGATTGTGTGCTTCTTAAGCTCGGAAAAGGATCGATTCACGAAATCAACAACATTAAGAATAAACAAGATACCGTACTGCTTCTTGACGCTCTTGATGAAGACGGTGAGGCATTTGGTGCTGTTAAGGAAAGGCTACTTAATATTATTGGAAAAGTTCATAACTTTAGAAGAGTAATAATTACCTGTAGGACGCAATTTTTTCCTAACGATGAGATAGATCCATACAAACGTATTGGTAAAATAAAAATTGGTGGGTTTGTGTGTCCAATGTTTTTTCTATCCTTATTCGATAGTACTCAAGTAAATGAGTATCTGAATAAACGATTTAGTGATGATGAATTTATTGCAAGAGCAAAAAATATTATTCTTAGTATGGGGTCTCTACAATTCAGGCCATTATTGTTGGCACATATTGATGGGTTTATGGAATCAAGTCGCAGTGAATGGAATGAATACACTGTATTCGAAACACTAACAGATACTTGGCTAATGAGGGAAGAAGTGAAGCTTAAGTCGCTGAATAAAAAAGTGACGCATGTAGAATTACTGAACGCTTGCATATCTATAGCAAACCTGATGAACGAGAAGGGTATTAGAAGTATACATGAGGAGCAGATAGAAAAACTGAGAGAAAATAATTTACCAGATATTACAAGAATATCTCAGATAGATTTGAGTGGCCGTTCATTGCTAAACAAAAACTCGGATAATGAATTTAGATTTTCTCATTACTCAATACAGGAATTCTTGTTGGCGAGAGGCATTATTTCCAACAAAATTACTAAACAGGGATCAGTAAAGTTTACAGACAAAATTTATTCTTTTCTTGAGTTGAATAACCCTACCAACAAGATTTTTTCAGAAATTAATTACACAGGTGCCAATCTAGCTGGAAAAAACCTTAGAAATAGAGATTTCTCCGGAATAAATCTAAGTAAAGTAAATTTTTCGAACTCGAATCTTAGTGGTGCCATATTTAAGAAATGCAAAATGATTAATTCGAGATTTGGTAATGCAATATTGATCAATTCTGATATGTCTAACTGTGATCTTACCGGTGCATTTTTTGGTAAAGCGAATCTTGAGAATGCAATCTTAAATAATTGCAAATTAATATCTGCAGATTTCACGGATGCATCTATGATTAAAACTGATCTGAGCTTTTCTGACCTTTCTAATGGTAAAATTAAAAATGCTAATCTAACTAGCGCAAATACTAAAAAACTAAATATTAATGGGGTTTCTACCGCAGGAGCAGTCTTGAAAGGAACAAGTATCATGGCAGCGGTTTATCAAGAAAGGGAACGAATTGATAATGAGAATGTTCTTGGTCTTTGAACAAAAAGACTACCGGTAATTTTCCAACCAAACATCCCATTTAACATAATCAATGTTTTGTGCAAATTCGGTGTAAACGTTATATCACTGCTGTCCCGTTAACTTTATAACCGTCATGCTGGCGTAGGCCAGCATTCAAAAAGTCGTTGAACCACCACCAAAAGTAGGCGCTCTTAGGCGACCACTGGATTCCG
>CAYNYJ010000040.1:0-32517 GCA_964401355.1 uncultured Ectothiorhodospiraceae bacterium
AGCGCTGTTACCCTGGAATGTGAAATTGCAAGATGGGGTTTGTTGAGCGCTTACGGAAGAACTGCACTACGATGGTGAACACTGCAGCCCAATCGCGTTGCCCGGCTAATGTAAGCCAATGCTATCGTCGGCATTTCTACAGGCAAACAATGGCGCAGACGCAAGTCAGGTAAACGACCAGACATAGCCGAGACACCGATGAATCAATTAAATTAAACGGAACAGACCCTTGTTGATCGGTACAACGTACTGTCTCTTGCGATGAACCCATTCGCACAAGAAATGACCCGGTCTTTTAAATATAATCTCTATCGATCTCTGCCCTGTTGTAATAACGATTGGGAAGGGAAAACGACGTCATGCCTCGATTATGAGTGTCTCGAAATGAATAGATGGGCTAACCTAACTTTTTACTGATTCTTTCATTATTGGGGTGCGTGTATCGTTTTAACCATCGCCAATCTGCATACCGCAGTAATCGTACTCACCTTTTCGATTATCAACCCTTTTTCAAATAACCGGCTCGCTGGCCTCGTGATGTAGATCATAAAAACACAAATATTTAATTCCTGCCCTACTCTTTTGCCCTGTTGAATTCTTGTGTAATCGAATCCGGTTGCCGATCAAATCCTTTTGGGTATTTATTGAAAATCTCAACGGCCCGATTCGATAAAGGAATGACAATTGTTTTCCCTGTTTTGTCATCCTCAATCAACAACCCACCGTCCACACGTTGGCCTCCGCTAGTACGAGCAATTTCACCTCGTCGCATTGCGATCTCAATTGCAAAATCTACGAATCGCTTCTGACAGCTCAATACAAAACGCTGAAAGCTCTGTATCAGATACACACCTTGCCCTCTCGACTTTTCGCGTGAAGGTATTCGTACTATCCAACATTTTCGCAGCAGATATGAATGGGGTTGCCTTGTAATGAATATTTCCACAACACCTTCGCTGTTTCCCAAGCCGCTGACAATACCGCAATCTCATGCTGCACAGTATTAGCTTTCACAGTTTTGAGATGCATGTCCGAAAAATCAACCACCCGTTCAGGAGACAACGTTATTAGTCCCACCCTTGCGAAATTTACCCTGAGACGCTCCAGTGTGTATTTCTCTGACGCGTGATACCCCTTTTTCCGCTCGGTGACTTTACGCTCGAAATCATCCAATAGATTTACAACCGTCATATCCACCGTTATTATGGGCAACTTTATTTCACAACGTTCGATTTCATCCTCTGTGGAAGTCACCCAACTTTTTGCAGCCACTTTTGTTGTGCGGAATGTTTTGGAAATCGACTTACTGCCCACGTTTACGAATGCGGGCTTTCCAGAGGCCAGATGATACTAATTCGATGTGCGCTATATAGGGCAATTCCGGGGCAGTGAGAATATGCCACTGAATGTGACACAATGATATTTAATAAGAAAAAATGTCCGCGTATTGCCCTCAAACAACTAAAAACAAAGGATTAAATATTAATTAAGTATTTAGTTTTAAACGAGAAAGGGGCCGTAGCTCAGCTGGGAGAGCGCTGCGTTCGCAATGCAGAGGTCGGGAGTTCGATCCTCCTCGGCTCCACCAATCTTTTTGTCCCCATTCTTTCTTTGATTGTAAAGAACGATTAAGAATTGATTGACAATCAAACAATCTCGCCCCGGTAGCTCAGCTGGATAGAGCAGCCGCCTCCTAAGCGGCAGGTCGGACGTTCAAATCGTCTCCGGGGCGCCAATTCATTCGACGATTTCAATTCAAACCATCACGTTGCGCCAAACCTTGGTTAATTTACAGGCAATCTCATATCGGTGGTCATCCCGCAGGCCACAACGCATCACCAACGCCTCGGCCTTAATTTTGGGTGTACGGGTCAACTTTTCCGGAATCAGTTCAACATCAATCTTAGTGTTTTGCAAAAGTGTCACATCACACACCATGCGTAGCCCGGTGGCCGAATAATCACACAATTCGGCGTTCCCCCAGCTTTCTTCAATGTGATGACGATAACGCACTGGGCAGCTGGCTATTATGCGGGGAAATTTGCGCCGTTCACAGCCATCTAGCACCCGTTGGCGATTTTGAAATTGTACGGACATTACGTCTCCTTTCAATTTTCACTGCACTATTCTTTATTTGAATGCGATCGATCTGCGCACTCAAGCTACTACTGTCTTGCTGTGTCGTCCTAAATCCTAAAATCTTTAATCAATATCTGCATCTCTGATTTAGAGATTAAAAAAACCGCACAAACATGCCAGAATGATTTGGTCTAGCGATAAATCTTGGTTATTTTGCAGCTGATTTCAAAATGCTGCTCAGTATTGGTTTCACAGCGCAACACAATGCCGATAATGGAGAGTTTTGGCACAGTTTTTTGGCTTCCCGGCTTAATTTGTATTGCGATACCAGAACCACTGGGGATATTGTCATCACAGACGATACGAATACCGATCGCAGAGTAATCCATGAGTGTTGCCACCTGCCAGCGTTTGGCTGGAAGCACGCGATACAAAACAGGACAACCAATACTGATACGAGGAAAACCCCTTCTATCCTCATTCCCGTTCTTAATGATGCTCGACATATCTGCTCCATAATGCCCAAGGGCCAGAATCCGTGCAGGTGATAATTATCGCTTACCTAGAACGCCACCTTGTCCACAACTCGATTCAGCTTATCGGCATAAACACCGAGAAATTAAACACGTATTTATCGATATCACCCTCAACAATTCACGACCTGAGCCCATAAAATGGCTATAATACAAGCTCGTCACTGAATCATCACAGCCACACAAAACATGCCTGAAATCACCGTCGAACATAACGTGACCCCCGCCAAACTGGACGCCATGAGCGTGGACAGCTGGGCCTCGTGGGAAAAAGAAGTCTCGACCTTCGAATGGACTTATGACGCGACCGAGATGTGTTACATCTTCGAGGGAGAAGCAACCATTACCCCCGTCGGCGGTAAACCAGTCACCATCCGGCGCGGCGACCTGGTGCAGTTTCCAGCGGGGATGAGTTGTACCTGGGAAATCACCGAGACGATCGAAAAGAATTACATTTTCAAATAAGACCGCCTATTTCAGATGGCCCGCGCCCACAACACCCTTTTCGCGGGTACGACGTCCTTCACTTTGGTAGACGTCAATCGTCAACATCAAACCGTTTACACTCTTGGAAAAATTTATGACACAAAGCAAAAAATACGATTATCGAATCAGTCAAAGTAAAAAAACCTGGGCGGCTGAGATTGTCCGGCGCGTGACGTCAAAACGAACGTCCGTTTCAAAAAGCCAGGATGGCTTTGCCTCCGAGGTTGAGGCCAAGACCTGGGCTGAAACTGAACTGAAATTATTCCTAGAGAATCTTGTTAACCGCAACAAGCGTGATTCCGTGCAACATATGCAGGATAAAAAGGCCAAGGAATCACGCGAGACGGCCTATAAACAGCGAAAGAAAGACATGGAAAAAGCTAAGTTAGAAGACACTGATTCTGAAGAATCGCATTCGCGCTAAACTGTTTTAAGGAAGCTCTTATTAATTCTGGACGAAGTAGGTTGTGATCTAAAATGTTCAAATTCACCCACAGTAGGTGCTTTTAGGCGAGATGCTAATCGCACGTAATAGCCCGCTATTGCGAAGATTTGTATCAACAATAGGCACATTAGCGACGCAGAAGCTGGATGTTTTAGGCGTAAGATACAAGTTCATGAATAAATCAGAGGTTCCTTAACCCAGTGAACAAACACCAAGCCAATAATCCACTGCACGCTCTGACCCTGGAAAAAATCGTGACCCAGTTAGTAAACCATTATGGCTGGAACGAACTGGGGAAACGCATTGACATCCGCTGTTTCAACAATGACCCCTCGGTGAAATCCAGCCTGAAGTTTTTACGCAAGACACCCTGGGCACGGGCGAAAGTTGAGGCGCTATTGATCACCACACAAAACAGTGCTTGGCAAAAAACATCGAAAGATTAGCGCCTATTGATAGGTTTCCGCTTGATCGAAAATACCTGCACCCGGTATTTCTTCCATACACAGTCCCAGCATTTCAAAAAGCTTTTGAGGATCAATGGGTTTGGCGAGACAGTTTTCGGCACCCAGCATCATGCTACGTTGGATTAGTTCGGCGTCCGCTTGCTGGCTCATGGTGATCAACCGTACATGTCGTGTGACGCGGTCACTTTTGATGCGCCGACACATTTCGATGTCATCCCGATTCTGCAACATCAAGTCCATCAATACGATGTCGGGGCAATCGCTCTGCAAATACTGGCCGGCCTCATAGGCGCTGTGCACGGCACTCGCTTCCACCGTTTCCGACAGGGTATCAAACAGGTCTACCAAAAACCGGGTGAGTTGCAGATCGCTGTCGATAATCAGGATACGCAGTTTATTTCTATCGGGACGGCCAATGCTCAGCCCACGCACCTGGGCGTAGTACTTCAGTTCATCACGGGAAAATACAGTATCAAAACCATCTTCCAGGCGGACATGTAGCTTGCCTTGTTGCATCCACTCAAACACCATCAGAGGGGAGACCATGAGCAGATCGGCGACTTCATTGGCGGTAAGACTTGTTTTTTTTGCCATGTGTTAACTACCACGTGTACTGCCGCGTGACACACGGCTATTGCAGGATTCATCACTACCCATAATAGCGAACCAATCCGCCGGAACCTTTAACGCCTACAGGCAGCATTCGGGCTCCAACCCCTCATAAGCATTAATGACGTACCACAAAGCGGTTTCCCTGGGCCCGAGTCAGCTCCACGCGCACTCGTTGTCTGGACCAATCGTGCCAACAAGGACCACACGAGCAATTCCCAACGAGGACGTTCGTATCAAAAACTCCGCCATGCTTATCCCCCTGTTAACGTAAACCACACAACGCCCTGCAATATCACCCAGGCAAATACCGCAGCGATCACATCGTCCAACATGATACCTAAGCCACCGTGCACACGGCGATCCACCCAGCCAATGGGCCAGGGTTTGAGGATATCGAAAAAGCGAAACAGGACAAAACCCAGCAGCATCCACTGCCAGCCTGGGGGGGCGGCGATCATGGTGATGAGATAGCCCGCGATTTCATCCCAGACGATGCCGCCGTGGTCGTGCACGCCGAGATCCCGACTGGTGACATCACACAACCAGATACCGACGATGCAGACCGCCAGCACCACAGACAGGTAAATCCACAAATCCAGCGGTTGCAGCAGCCAATAGATAGGCACGGCGGCTAGGGTGCCGAAGGTGCCCGGTGCCACCGGCATCGCGCCGCTGCCAAAACCAAAGGCCAGGAAATGAATGGGGTTGCGCCAAATACTGGCGGGGGCTTTATCGATGTGAGCCACGGTCTTCGGGTCTTCAGATGTCATCATGTTGTTTCTGAAAGTGATCAAACCCGGTACGGTCAAGCTGCTGTTCATTGTGTCCGGCATCACGCCAGCGCAGCCCCGGCTGGGCCGAGATTTCACCGATACGCACACAGGGACAATCCAGCGCCGACAGTTTCTCCAGTATTGCCATCTCCTGTGCCCTGGGCGCAGTAAAACATAATTCATAATCGTCACCGGCGTTGACTGCCTGCTGCCAATCATGCCGCCCGGACAAGGATCGATATGCCTTGGACAACGGCAAGCGCCCGATATCGATATCGGCACCGACTGCGCTCGCCGTCAGCACATGCCCGAGGTCGGCGGCGAGCCCGTCGGAGACATCAATGGCACTGGTCGCCATACCCCGCAGCGCCAGCCCGGTCGAGATACGTGGTAAAGGGTATTCCAATCGGTGAATGAGCGCCCGAACATCAGCTGAGTTGGCAGCGGACGAGTCATTCGACACTTGCCGCAAGTTTAACCCCAGCCCGGCGTCACCCACGGTGCCCGTGAGAAAAACACCATCACCGACCTTTGCACCGCTGCGCATCAGTGCTTGTCCCTGTGGCGTTCCCGGTAAAAGAAAACCGATAATCTGTACGCTGATGGTCAGTGGCCCTCGTGTCGTATCACCGCCGATCAATTGCACACCAAACTCTTTGGCAAGGGTGAAAAACCCACGCGAAAAACCCGTCAACCACGGCGCATCTTCTTCTGGAAGGCTGATCGCCAAAGTGACCCAGGCGGGTTCCGCCCCCATCGCCGCCATGTCGCTGAGATTGACCGCCAGCGATTTATAGCCGATGGCTTCGGCATCGGTATCTTCGGGAAAATGAACCCCAGAAAGCAGCATGTCCGTTGACACCACCAAGGTGGTACCCGCCTGTGGTGACAGCAGCGCGGCATCATCACCAATGCCTAGCAGCACGTCGGAACGCCGAACGGATTGCTCGGTAAAGAAACGTCGAATGAGATCAAACTCGGGGCTACTCATCATCGTATGACAGGTATGGAGTTACCGGTGAATCATCGGCTATTTTTGTTTATATTTTGATGAGCTTTTGGGAGCCGCCTTGGTTTTGGCGGCGACTTCAGCCGCACGTAACTTTTTCGCCACGCCATCCAAAACACCATTAATGAATTTATGACTTTGATCAGCGCCAAAGGTCTTCGCCAGCTTGATCGACTCATTGATGACGACCCGATACGGCACATCCAGCCGGAAGGCCAATTCATAACAACCCAAGCGTAAAATAGCGCGTTCAACCCCATCCACTTTATCGAGGCTGCGATCCAGCAAGGGCACGATATGCGCATCCAGCTCGTCGAGATGCGCGGGCACCTTGTGCAGCAACTCATGAAAATAATCGCCATCAATCTTGCTCATGTCCTGATCTTCACGATACTGTTCTTCAATATCCGCAAGATCCTGGCCGGCCATCTGCCAGGTGTAAAGCGCCTGAGTGGCGAGACGCCGGGCCTTGTGTCGAGTCTGACTCATTTCCATTCACTCATTTAAAAGTACTCACTTCATTCTGTGGATTCAATCCAGGGCCTTCAACAAGTTTACCATTTCGATCGCCGACATCGCGGCTTCAACACCTTTGTTACCCGCCTTGGTACCGGCGCGTTCAATCGCCTGTTCAATGGTATCAACCGTCAACACTCCGAAGGCCACAGGCACATCATACTGCACAGAGACCGTTGCCAAACCTTTGGTGCACTCCCCCGCCACATATTCAAAATGCGGTGTACCGCCGCGGATCACCGCGCCTAGCGCAATGATCCCATCGAATTCTTTTTTCGCGGCCATGCGTGCCGCGACCAATGGCATTTCAAAGGCACCTGGCACCTTCACCAATTGCATGTCGCTCTCTTTGGCGCCATGACGTTTCAGTGTATCGATGGCACCTTCCACCAGACGGTCAACAATAAAACGGTTAAAACGACTGGCGATTATGCCGAAGCGCGCACCGCGTACGGTGAGTTCACCCTCAATGACTTTGATATTGCTCATAATGAAATCTCGTACTTTTAATAAAATTAATAAAACGTTAATAAGAAAATTTAGACAATTCTTGTGACTGAATGCTGGTGCGAGATTGCATCAGTTATGGTTCACATATTCCACGACTTCCAGCCCAAATCCGGACAGACCGTGCATTTTCTTCGGCGCACTGAGCACACACATTTTGCGTACGCCAATGTCCAGCAAGATTTGTGCGCCCACACCGTAGGTGCGCAGGTCGGGGCTGGATTCGCGTTTGAGCTGGGAGCTTCCTTCATCTTCATTCTGGTAATGAGAAACACGCTGCAATAACTCTTCGTGGCCTTCGGTTTGCCCTAGCAACACAATCACCCCTTCGCCTACTTCGTGAATGTGCTTCATGGCACGTTCCAGTGGCCAACCGGCATCCGAACGTTCCATACCCAGCACATCCGCCAGATAATGGGGCATGTGTACTCGCACCAGGGTCGCGGTGTCGCGTTTGATCTGCCCCTTCACCAGAGCGAAATGCACCTGACCATCCATTCGATCACGGTAAGTGTACAACTCAAATTCGCCAATACTATTTTTTAACGTGCACCGCGACACCCGCTCGACACTGCGTTCATTTTCCAAACGGTAACGAATGAGGTCAGCGATGGTGCCGATTTTGATGCCAAATTCGGCAGCAAATATTTCCAGTTGCGGGCGTCGGGCCATGGAGCCATCTTCGTTGAGGATTTCGACAATCACCGACGCCGGCTCCAGCCCGGCCAATCGCGCCAGGTCACAACCTGCCTCAGTGTGGCCTGCACGCGACAGCACACCGCCAGCCTGCGCCATGATGGGGAAAATATGCCCCGGTTGCACAATGTCTTCCGGCTGGGCATTTGCGGCAACGGCGGCTTGCACCGTCACTGCACGGTCGGCTGCCGAGATGCCTGTCGTTACGTTGTTAGCCGCCTCGATGGAAACGGTAAAATTGGTAGCATATGCCGCGTTATTGTCACTGACCATCAACGGCAAGCGTAATTGTTCGCAACGTTTTTGCGACAAGGTCAAGCAGATCAAACCACGCCCGTGGCGCGCCATGAAATTGATGTCCTCGGCGCGCACTTTGCTCGCCGCCAAAATCAGATCGCCTTCGTTTTCACGATCCTCGTCGTCCATAAGAATGACCATCTTGCCATCACGCATGTCGGCGACAATTTCTTCAATGCTGTTCAGTGTTGATTGTGTTTCTTCTGTCATTCTTTTCTACGCCGTTTTATAAAACATGCTTTATCTATCGTTTTTCTGTGGTACTGAGTTTAAAGAAATCCGTTCTCTTGCAACACCGCTTGCGTTAAATCACCAGTGGAAACAGCGGCTGCCGCATCGCCTTGCATCAAACGCTCAAGATAACGTGCGATAATATCCACCTCCAGATTGACCCGTGTTCCTGCAACAAATTTTCCCATCGTGGTGACTTGCAGGGTGTGGGGGACGACATTCAATTCAAATTCACTACCGGACACACGATTTACCGTTAGGCTGATGCCATCCACGCAGATTGAGCCCTTTTCCGCGATATATTTCGCCAAGGCATCCGGCGCCTTGATCACGAACCGTTCCGAGCGGCCATCGCTCCAGCGACGCTGTATTTGTCCGACTCCGTCCACATGGCCACTCACCAGATGACCGCCAAGGCGAGTGCTGGGCGTCATGGCCATTTCCAGATTCACCACTGCGCCGGTTTCCAAATCGCCCAGCGTGGTACACGATAAAGTTTCGCCGGACACATCGGCGACAAAATGGTTAGTGGTTTTTTCCACCGTCGTGAGGCATACGCCATTCACCGCAATACTATCACCCAGCGCCACCTCGTCCATATTAAACGCACCACATTGCAGCGTAAAACGGGCATCACCATCGCGCATTTCTTTTTTTCTGATAGCGCCGAGGGTTTGAATAATTCCAGTGAACATTTAATTCAGAGTCCAGAGTAAAGGGAAAAGATAAAAGTAAAAGATAGCGATGATTTTACTTTTATTTTTTATCTTTCCCCTTTTCTCTGCAGTTATTCACTTTTATCTGCATTCTCCAGTCATGACCAAGGGGCCGAATATCGACTATTTCCAGTTTAACGGTATCACTCATTTTTTCGAGGCCCGGCAGATTCAGCAGACCACGCGCGGCACTGCCCATCAGTAATGGCGCCATGTACACCACCAGTTCATCGATCAAACCGGCCTGCAACAAGGCTCCGCAGAGGGTCGGCCCTGCCTCCACCAAAAGCTCGTTTATCTGCCGATCACTCAATAAGGCCATCAGCGCATTCAAATCTACCCGGTTCTCACGCGAACTCACCGTTTCCACACTTGCGCCGGCATTTCGCAAGGCTTCTGCGGACGCCGTTTCCAATGGCGCGGTGACAATCAAGGTATCACCCGGCAACGATAACATGTGCGCATCCAGTGGCATGCGCAATTGACTGTCCAGCACCACGCGCAGCGGTTGTTTGATGCCCTCTTCATCCGCCAGGCGGGCGTTGAGCGATGGATCATCAGCCAGCACCGTGCCGATGCCAGTGAGAATCGCCGCACTGCGCGCGCGCAGGCGATGGGCGTCGTACCGTGCCGCGACACCGGTAATCCATTGGCTTTCACCAGAGGCCATGGCGGTACGCCCGTCCAGGCTCATAGCCAACTTGGCTCGCACAAAAGGCCGATTTTGTCGCATACGCTGAATAAAACCGGGATTCAACGCTTCGGCCTGGGCCTGTAAAACACCGACGCTGACCTCGATGCCCGCAGCGCGCAATTGCGCCATGCCCTGCCCTGCGACCTGCGGATTGGGATCTTCCATGGCCACTACCACGCGTGCCACACCCGTCCTGATCAAGGCCTCCGTGCAAGGCGCTGTGCGACCGTGATGGCAACAGGGTTCCAGGGTAATGTAAGCGGTCGCGGCTTTTGATTTATCACCCGCCGTTTGCAGAGCATGAATTTCGGCGTGCGCCTCGCCGGCGCGCTGATGCCAACCCTCGCCGACAACCTCACCGTCACGCACCAGCACACAACCCACGCGCGGATTCGGGTCGGTGGTGTACAGACCTCGCTCAGCAAGCTGTATGGCCTGCGCCATGTGGCGAAAATCGCCCGCCGAGATATGACTATTGCTTGTCATCATCCAGCAAATTCATTTGGTTGCGACGCTGCTCCGCCGTCGGCGCTTTTTCAAGACGCTCGATCTCTTCACGAAAGGCATTCACATCCTCAAAGCTGCGATACACCGAGGCGAACCGCACATAGGCGACATGATCCAGGTCGCGCAATTCATCCATCACCAAATGCCCAACTTTTTCCGACGACACTTCACGATCACCCGTGCGCCGTAGACATTTCTTGATACGACCCAGCGCCGACTCGATATCATCGGAACTCACCGGACGTTTTTCCAACGCACGAACAATACCCGCACGCAGCTTGTCCTCGTTAAAGGGTTCACGACGCCCATCATTTTTAATCAATTTGGGCATCACCAGTTCGGCCGTTTCAAAACTGGTAAACCGTTCGCTACAGGTCAGGCACTCGCGCCGCCGCCGCACCTCGTAACCCTGGTTGGCGAGGCGCGAGTCGATAACCTTGGTGTCGTCGGCATCACAGAATGGGCAGCGCATAGGAGCAGAGTAAAGAGTAAAGAGTAAAGATGAAAGGTCAGAGCAAAGAGAAAAGGGGAAAGATACACGCAAACCACTTCGCCACATAATACCGTGTCATGCCGGACTTGCACCCACAGGGCATATCATCCGGTATCCAGAGGCCACCGCACAAACTGGATTCCGGCACTTGTAACCTAAAGGTCATAAATGCCCCAGAGGGTATACGCCGGAATGACGAATATTGTGTACTCTCACGTATACCTTTTTATTTTCCTCTTTCATCTTTCCCCTTTTATCTGCCGTACACCGGCAAACGCTGACAGATGTCCAGCACCTGCTGCTTGACCCGTTCGATGGTGTCGGTGTTTGTAGAACCAGAGCTGACGTCATCTAGCACGTCGCAGATCCAGCCCGCCAGTGCGATTGCATCATCTTCGTTAAAGCCACGAGTGGTCATCGCCGGGGTGCCGATACGAATCCCGCTAGTGACAAACGGCGATTGCGGGTCATTAGGTACACTGTTCTTGTTGACGGTGATATTGGCGGCACCTAACGCGGCATCGGCGGCTTTGCCGGTGATGCCCTTGTCGATGAGGTCCACCAGAAACAGGTGATTATCGGTACCACCGGAGACGATTTTATAACCACGCTGTCGCAAGGTGGACGCCATGGCGCGGGCATTTTTTACCACCTGTTGCTGATAGGTCTTAAACTCCGGCAACAAGGCTTCCTTGAAGGCCACGGCCTTGGCGGCAATAACGTGCATCAACGGCCCGCCCTGCGAACCGGGGAACACCGCGGAATTGAGCTTTTTCTCAATCTCAGGGTTGGCCTTGGCCAGAATCAGGCCGCCACGCGGGCCACGCAGGGTCTTGTGGGTCGTGGTGGTGGTGATATCGGCAATGTCCACCGGGCTGGGGTATTCGCCCGCGGCAATCAAGCCCGCCACGTGAGCCATGTCCACGAACAAATAGGCCCCCACGCTATCGGCTATATCTCGGAAACGCTGCCAATCGACCACTCGCGAATAGGCCGAAAAACCGGCCACGATCATCTTTGGCTGGTGCTCGCTGGCCAGCGCCTGCACCTGCTGGTAGTCAATTTCGCCAGTGGCCTCATCCAACCCATATTGAATAGCGTTATAGAGCTTGCCGGAGGAGCTCACCTTGGAGCCGTGCGTGAGGTGGCCGCCGTGGGCCAGGCTCATGCCAAGAATGGTGTCACCCGCCTGCAACAATGCCAGATACACCGCCGCATTGGCCTGAGAACCGGAGTGCGGCTGAACATTGGCGTAATCGGCTCCGAACAATTCCTTGGCGCGATCAATGGCCAACTGTTCTGCTACGTCTACATGCTCGCAACCGCCATAATAACGCTTAGCTGGATAACCCTCGGCGTACTTATTGGTGAGCAAGGTACCCTGCGCCTGCATGACTCGCGGACTGGTGTAATTTTCAGAGGCAATGAGTTCGATATGCTCTTCCTGACGGATTTCCTCCGCCTGGATGGCGACCCACAATTCATCGTCAAAATCTGCAATTTGCATGTTTTTACTGAACATTTATTCTTCCCTTGCCAAAATTATACCTCGGTATTAGACGCCTTTTGATCAAAAGCTGCCCGATAAGCCGTTAAAAAAAAGACACCAAGTGTAGCATAAACCCCCTCCTGGCCAGCTCGTTGCGACGCAAAATATCTCAAGAAACATCAATAACATCTTTAGTTTACTGCGTTTTTGGCCGACAAGAACCAGGGGAGGGAAAAACCCGGAAAATGACAACAGTGACTGCTGAATCAACGATAAAAATACCCAGATTCCGCCTTGGCATCCGCCAAAAGGTTTTACTTGTACTACTGACCGTTCTACTGCTCGCTTTAAGTGTGAGTGGCTGGATGGCTTTACGTGAAGAAAAAACCAATCTGTTGAATGAAATCGACCAACGCGGTTCGTATATTGGACGCTTTGTTGCCAAAGCCATGGCCTTTAGCGTGGTGGGATATGACTATCACACCATCCAGCTATTGCTCGATGAACTCACCTCATCTGATGAAATAGACTACGCCAAAGTCACCAATGCCAAAGACAAAACTATGGGCGAATCCGGTTCTGCTGGCTGGAGCACAGATGCGGAGCAAGCCCTCAGGGAAGGCTTGGTAATGTTCAGCAATGATATTCAAATAGACAATGAATCCGTAGGCACATTGTATTTAGGACTGAGCACGGTGCACATCATGGAGCGCCTGGAAATGCAAAAATATGCCTTATTCAAGCGTGAAGCGCTGATTATTTTGCTGATTGCCCTGGGCGAGTTCTTCGCCCTGTCATACATTATCGTCAGGCCAGTGAGTAAAATCATCGATTTCTTGCGTAACAACGTGAACGATGACGGCCTACTGGTCAGCAATATCCCCATGTTCAGCAATGACGAATTTGGCCAACTGGCGCAGCAATTTAATGCCCTGGGCACCCAACTCAACGAAACCAACAAAAAACTGCATTCCAAAATCGAATCTGCTGACCGGCGCTTGATGGAAACCAATCAACAACTCAAACAACTCAACAATGAATTCAAGCTGCTCTCTATTACCGATCCATTGACAGGCCTGTTTAACCGCCGTCACTTTGATGAGCTAATGGAAACCGAGGTGGGCCTGAGTAATCGCCACGGCGACCCTAACAGTATTTTGCTTATCGACATTGATTTTTTCAAAGCCATCAATGACACCTACGGCCACTATGTCGGTGATGTTGTATTGAAAAACATGACCAAGATTTTACGAAACAACCTGCGCCGTACCGATGCCGTCTGCCGCATTGGTGGCGAAGAGTTTGCCGTGCTTTGCAAGCGGGCCGACAAAACAGGCGCAATGGAAATTGCGGAAAAACTACGCACCGCTATTGAAAACACCCCCATGACACCAGATGGCGATGACGAACTGACGATCACCGTGAGCATCGGCGTCGCCAGTGTACCCTACAACACAATAGGAACCACCCCTAAACAACTCTACAAAGATGTCGATAAGGCAATGTACTACAGTAAAAATCACGGACGAAATCGCGTCACTCATATTGCCGATCTTTATCAGGAAGACACGATTGCAGAGCCCGTAGAAAACGAAACCTCAAAAGGATAAGATCATGATGATCAACTTTAAGTTAACCGGAGTCCTACTCAGTGCTGCATTAATACTGCCCTTCACCGCTTCAGCTACCACCAACACGGATAAAGAATTGTTGTTTGGTTCAGTCGCCATGGACATCCCGGCGGTGATGCACAAGCGACTCAGACCACTCACTCGCTATTTAAGCGAAAAGCTCAGTCGCCCCGTTTCCCTAAAACTCTCCCCCAATATGGGTGCCGCTATAAAAGAAGTGGCTGATCAAAATGTTGACCTGGCCTATCTCACGCCAGTGGCTTACCTCAAGGCGCACGCCAGAGGCGGCGTAAAAATCATTGCCAAAACGGTAACCAGGGGCAAGGCCTCGTTTCAGTTAATGATCGTTGTCAAAAAAGACAGCCCATACAAAACGGTTGCAGACCTCAAGGGAAAAACATTTGCCTTTGGCGATAGCCGTGCGCTATTGCAAAGGGCCGCAGTCGTGGGGGCTGGCATCAACATGGAAGACTTTTCCAGTTATAAATTTATTGGCCACTACGACAACATCGCCCGAGCCGTGGTCAATGGCGACTTTGAAGCCGGTATTTTAAAGGACACCATGGCATTTGCATGGCAAGATAAAGGCTTGCGCATCCTTGCAGAATCACCCGCATTACCACCCTACAATATCGCCGCCAAAGGTAACATTGACGACGACACACTCGCCAAACTAAAAGATGCCTTTTTAAGTCTCGACAGAAATAACCCAGAACACTTGAAAGTCATCAAAGCCATCGACAAAAAATATGATGGTTTCGCCGCAACCAGTGACGCGGAATATGATGTGGTGCGAGAGCTGATTAAACCGTTTAATAAATAGTCATCTTTCACAAAGAAGAGTACCCAATAAAAAAGGCCGCAGATTTGCGGCCTTTTTTATTGGGTACTTTTTCTCGGAACCAAAAAGTCAGACACTAGGGAATATGATCTAAATCAGATCCTTCTTTTTCCACCGGCATCAAATCTTCTTTGCTGATGCCCATGCCCAACGCACTGGCACTGGCGACATAAATGGAAGAATAAGTACCAACCACCACACCAATAATCAGTGCCGTGGCAAAACCATGAATCAACTCACCCCCTACAATGAATAATGCAAGCAACACCAGCAAGGTGGTAAAGGATGTCATTAAAGTGCGGGACAAGGTTTGATTCAAAGAAGTATTGATGACATCAATACTCGAACCTTTGCGCATCTTGCGGAAATTCTCACGAATGCGGTCAAACACCACAATAGTATCATTGAGCGAATAACCGATCACCGCCAGGATCGAGGCCAATACAGTCAGATCAAAATTCAACTGAAACAGGGAAAACATCCCCAGAGTAATGAGCACATCATGCACCAGGGCCACCACTGAACCAATGGCAAAACGGTATTCAAAACGGAAACCAACATAAATCAAGATGCAGATCAGCGCGTAAATCATCGCCAGACCACCGTCATTAGTCAGCTCTTCACCAACCTGGGGGCCAACAAATTCCACTCGACGCATGCTGACCTCACCCTCTTCAACAGCACGCAAAGCCGCCATTATTATCGAGCTGATGTCCGCGTTGCTCTTGCCTTCTTGTGGCGCGATACGAATCAGAATATCTTTTGCGGTGCCGAAATGCTGTGTCACAGCCTCAGGAAACCCTGTGGTCTCAAGAGTCGAACGCACAATGTTTAAGTCCACGGGCTGGCTGTAACCCAACTCAATTAAGGTGCCACCGGTAAAATCCAGGCCAAAGTTTAAACCGCGTGTCGCCAACGAGCCGATGGAAATTAAAATCAGCACCGCAGAAAACAACATCGCTATTCTACGTTTGCTCATAAAATCAAACGTTGTAGGTTTCTTAAACAGCTGCATGACGCATTCCTAAAAAATAATTAAAAAATTCATTCATCGTCAAAAGGACAATTTAGATAGACAGTTTTTTAACGGTACGACCACCGTACATCAGGTTCACCACCGCACGAGTACCTACAATCGCAGTAAACATGGACGTCATAATACCAATGGACAAGGTAATCGCAAAACCCTTAATCGGGCCAGTGCCGAAACCAAATAGAATCACCGCTGCAATCAGCGTAGTGATATTAGCATCAGCAATAGTTGTCATAGCCTTCGCATAACCAGAATTAATCGCCGCCTGCGGACTAATGCCGTTTCGCAGTTCTTCACGTATACGCTCGAAAATAAGCACATTGGCATCCACTGCCATACCCACGGTCAGCACAATACCGGCAATACCCGGCAACGTTAAGGTGGCCTGCAACATGGACAATACGGCGATGATCACCACCAGGTTAAACGCCAATGCCAGATTTGCCACCAGGCCAAAACCACGATACCAGATCGCCATAAAAACCAGCACCAAAACAAAACCAATAACCACCGAGGCAAAACCCTGATCAATATTGTCCTGGCCAAGGCTGGGGCCAATGGTGCGCTCTTCGATGATTTCGATGGGCGCGGCCAGGGCACCTGCACGTAACAACAATGCCAAGGTGTGTGCTTCTCTAGTACTGTCAAGCCCAGTGATCTGAAAACGTTTGGAGAGCTGTTCCTGAATACGCGCAGTATTAATGACTTCTTCCACGGTACGTCGCGTTTTCACGGAAACGCCATCAATAATTCGTGTCTCAGTCTTCTTTTCAATAAATACCACGGACATCAGTTTTTTAACATTGTCACCCGTGACCTTGCTGAAAATTTTCGCACCCTTGCCATCCAAAGTAATGCTTACCATCGCACCACCACCCTGTGAGTCGAGGCCACTGGAGGCATCAATGATGTAATCGCCGGTGAGCATTACCCGACTTTTCAACAAGGCATAACCGCCCTCGCGCTGAACATAAAGTTTAAGTCCAGCAGGCACTCGGCCGGTTCGAGCAGCGGCCTCCGCATCATGGGTTTCATCAGTAAGACGGAATTCCAGGGTCGCAGTAGCGCCGAGAATTTCTTTGGCACGCGCGGTATCCTGCACACCCGGCAATTGCACGACGATTCGGTTTTCACCTTGCTGTTGAATGACAGGTTCTGCAACGCCCAGCTCATTGACTCGATTACGCAGCGTGGTGATGTTTTGCTTCAGCGCCAGTTTACGCGTTTCACGCTTTTCTTTTTCATCCAAACGCGCCAGCAGAAAGTAGCCGCCTTCACGATCCTTCTGCTCGATGAGCAAATCGGGATATTCCACATCCAACAGAATTTGCGCCTTGTCACGCACCTCCTCGGATCTAAATTTAATCTCTACTGCAGTGTCACCATCATGACCAATATACCGGCCAATTTTGGTGTAGCGCAGTTTGTTGTCACGCAACAGACTGCGGAAATCACCGATGTAACGTTCTTCAGCCTGATGCACCGCAGCATCCACATCTACTTCCATCAGAAAGTGCACACCACCGCGCAGATCCAGTCCCAGGTACATCGGTGCAGCATTTATGGCACGCAACCAGTCCGGGGTGCGCGGCGCCAGATTCAGGGCCACCACATAACCGCGACCCAAGCCATCTTTCACCACTTCCTTGGCTTTGAGTTGATCATTAGTATTCGTAAAACGCACCAAGATTTGTTCATTCGCGAGCAGAATGCTTTTGAAGGTGACATCGGCATTTTGCAACAGCACACGCATCTTCTCTTGAGTACTGATATCCACTGCCGTGCTACGGCTGGAAGACACCTGCAAGGCAGGGTCTTCACCGTACACATTCGGCAACGCGTACAGAATGCTGGTCCCCAGCACAATGATAATGATGAGATACTTCCAGGCAGGGTACTGATTCAACATGAGTGACTATCCATTGAGTTTACTTAATGAACCTCTGATTTATTCTGGACGAAGTAGGTCGTTGCATAAGTGTCAGTAGGACTGTCACTAATTGTGATCTGAAATATTCAGATTCACCAACAGTAGGCGCATTAGCGACACAAAAGCTGGACATTTCAGGCGCAAGATACGAGTTCATTAATAAATCGGAAGTTCCCTAGTGCAGTTGCTGAGCAGCGCTTTTAAAAGACACAGGCTATTCGGACGACTTACTCTGATTTCATCGTACCCTTGGGCACCAACGCCGAGACAGATTGCTTTTGCACCTTTACTTCCACGCCATCGGCGATTTTCACGGTCAGAAAACTCTCACCCACTTTGGTAACACGCCCCAATAACCCACCATTCGTTACGACCTCGTCGCCCTTATCCAAGGCCGCCACCATGTTTTTATGCTCCTTGGCGCGTTTGGTTTGCGGACGAATCAGCATGAAATAGAACAGCACAAAAATCAGCAACAGCGGCAACATGCTCCACAAACCACCCTCGGACTGGCCGGCAGCGGCAGCACCTTCGGCAAAGGCATCAGAAATGAAAAAACTCATGGACTATTCTTCCTTATCTTCAATATTAAATTCAGCATTAAACAGGACGGTACCGTCTGCAAGCTTCTCGCTAAAAAAGGGCGCTATTATTACACACTCACAGGTTTTATGGCGACAAGCCGTAGAGTGGCACGTCTTTAATTTGCTCACGCGACACGGGCGAGCATACGCATGGGCATGAAAAACCTGCTTACCCTGACTATGCTTTCTCGGCACGCTGGGCATAAAAGTGGGTCACAAACGTATCCAGGGTATTTTCCGAGATAGCCTCGCGCAGGCCGCGCATTAAATCCTGATAGTAATACAGGTTGTGAAGGGTATTGAGTCGGGCACCGAGGATCTCGCCGGTCTTGTCCAAATGACGCAGGTAACTGCGGCTGTAATTCTGACAGGTGTAGCAGCCGCATTTCTCGTCCAGCGGACGGATATCGAGTTCGTGGCAGGCGTTGCGAATCTTAATCACCCCCGCGCGGGTAAAAATATGGCCGTTGCGGGCATTGCGGGTGGGCATCACGCAGTCGAACATATCGACGCCGCGCAACACCGCTTCAACCAGATCCTCCGGCTTGCCCACGCCCATCAGGTAACGCGGTTTATCACCCGGCAATAAGGGCGTGGTGTGGTCTAGCACCCGCAACATGTCCTCTTTAGGTTCGCCCACCGACAAGCCTCCGAGGGCGTAACCGTCGAAGCCGATCTCCACCAGCCCGGCCGCCGACTCCGCCCGCAAGTCCTCGTACATGCCCCCCTGCACGATACCAAACAGGGCGTTTTTATTGTCTGCATGAGCGTCCTTCGAACGCTGCCCCCAGCGCAACGACATCTGCATGGAATCCCGCACCTGCTGCGGGTCGGCCGGATAGGGCGTGCATTCGTCAAAACACATGACGATGTCTGCGCCCAAATCCCGCTGCACGGCCATGGACTCCTCGGGGCCAAGAAAGACTTTGTCGCCATTCACCGGCGAGCGGAAGGTAACACCCTCTTCGCTGATCTTCCTCATCTTGCCCAGGCTGAATACCTGAAAGCCGCCGGAGTCGGTGAGAATCGGCCCCTGCCAGTGCATAAAATCGTGCAGATCACCGTGGGCCTTGATGACCTCGGTACCCGGGCGCAGCATTAAATGAAAGGTATTGCCGAGAACGATCTCCGCGCCCATGCCCGTGAGCTCTTCCGGGGTCATGGCCTTCACCGTGCCGTAAGTGCCCACGGGCATAAAGGCGGGGGTTTCGACCGTGCCCCGGTCAAAGGTCAGACGGCCACGGCGGGCGGGGCCGTCGGTATTGAGGAGGTCAAATTTCATGGGATGCAATTAAAATGATAATGATTTGCCACAGAGGACACAGAGTTCACTGAGAAAAAATTCAACGCCAATGCCTCGATGTCCTCTGTGACAAGCGTTAGAATTCGCACAAAGTGCATTAATCCATGTTGTCCAAAATCGCGTGTTTCACCGCATCCATATTGGCCTCAACGGTGATCATCGGTGTCGTGCACTGGGCAATGGCGGTATCCGGGTCTTTCAAACCGTTACCGGTGAGGGTACAGACGATCTTCGAGCCTTCCGGAATCTTGCCGGACTTGATATCGCGCATGGCACCCGCCAGTGAAGCAGCCGAGGCCGGTTCACAGAAGATGCCTTCCTTTTCGGTGAGTAATTTCTGCGCGGCGAGGATTTCTTCGTCCACGCACTCGTCGAACCAGCCCTCGGATTCTTCGCGCACCACCCAGGCTTTGTCCCAGCTCTGCGGGTGACCAATGCGAATCGCGGTGGCCACGGTGTCGGGATCATCCACCATCGCGCCGCGCATAAACGGCGCGGAACCCGCGGCTTGATAGCCCACCATGTGCGGCCGGTTATTGACGATGCCATGTTCATGATATTCGCTGTAACCCATCCAGTGCGCGGTGATGTTGCCAGCGTTACCCACGGGCAGACAATGGTAGTCCGGCGCGGCACCCAGCTCCTCGACAATCTCAAAGGCAGCAGTTTTCTGGCCCTGTAACCGATAAGGATTGATGGAATTAACGATGGTCACCGGGGCGTGCTCGGCGACGTCTTTGACAATCTGCATGCCGACATCGAAGTTGCCCTTTATCTGAATAATCACCGCGCCGTGCATTATCGCCTGGGCCAACTTGCCCATGGCGATTTTGCCTTCAGGGATCAGCACATAAGCGGTGATGCCGGCGCGTGCCGCATAGGCCGCCGCCGACGCCGAGGTGTTGCCGGTGGAGGCGCAGATGATGGACGTGCTGCCCGCTTCCACCGCCTTGGTCACCGCCATGCACATGCCGCGATCCTTGAAAGAGCCGGTGGGGTTCAGGCCTTCGTATTTGACGTAGATATCGACATCTTTGCCCAACAGCGCAGGAATATTATTTAACCGGATCAGCGGCGTATTGCCTTCGCCAAGACTGATGATGCGGGTGTCGTCATGCACCGGCAACCGATCACGGTATTTGTCGATGAGACCAGTATAACGGGGTCGGAATGGCATTTTTATACCTCTGTGCTTTTTTCGATAAGTGCTGAGTGCTGAGTGCTGAGTGCTAAGTACTTTTTCACTCAGCACTTAGCACTTGGCACTCAGCACTCCCTGATTAGTCAGCGTCCAGATGCTCCAGACGTATGCGCATGACCTCACCGGTCACGCTGTCCAGTGCCTCGATAGCGGCAATGGCGGCGTTCATTTTGCCTTCAATGACGCGATGCGTCAGCAAAATGATGGTCGCTGGGGCATCGCCCACCGGCTCTTTTTGCAAAATAGCCTCAATGCTGATCTCGGAATCACCGAGGATGCTCGCCACATTGGCGAGTACACCGGGCTTGTCTTCACATTGTAGGCGCACGTAATAGGCGGTCTCCACCTGATCCATGGGCAGAATCGGCAGGTCGCTGAGCGCGTCCGCCTGGAAAGCCAGGTGCGGCACACGATTTTCAGGATCAGAGGTGAGCGTGCGCACCACGTCCACCACATCGGCCACTACCGCTGAAGCGGTGGGGTCAGCACCGGCTCCCGCGCCGTAATACAATGTCGGCCCCACCGCATCGCCCTTTACCAGCACCGCGTTCATTACACCATCGACATTGGCGATCAAGCGCCGCTCGGGAATCAGGGTCGGATGCACGCGCAATTCCACACCCGCCTCGGTGCGACGCGCCATACCAAGATGCTTGATGCGATACCCCAGCTCCTCGGCGTAGACAATGTCTTCGCGGGTGACCTGGGTAATGCCCTCGGTGTAACAGGCCTCAAATTGCAGCGGAATGCCAAAGGCAATGGAGGCCAAAATGGTCAGTTTATGAGCGGCGTCAATGCCTTCCACGTCAAAGGTGGGGTCGGCCTCGGCATAACCCAGGCGCTGCGCCTCGGCCAGCACCTCTCCAAAATCACTGCCATTATCGCGCATCTCGGTAAGAATGAAATTGCCGGTGCCATTAATGATCCCCGCCAACCATTCAATACGATTACCCGCCAACCCCTCACGCAGTGCCTTGATGATGGGAATACCCCCAGCCACCGCAGCCTCGAAGGCCACCACTACACCCTGCTTTTGCGCCGCAGCGAAAATCTCGTTGCCGTGTTTGGCAATCAGCGCCTTGTTGGCGGTCACTACGTGTTTGCCGTTAGCAATGGCCGCCATCACCAACTCGCGGGCCAAAGTATCACCACCGATCAACTCGATGATAATTTGCAGCTCGGGATCATTCACCACCTCCTGCGGATGGGTGGTCAGGGTAATATCTGTGGTGTCACAAATGCGTGCCTTGTTAATGTCACGCGCAGCGGCATGAGTCACCACAATGCCACGCCCGGCACGCCGCGCGATTTCTTCGGCATTGCGCGTTAGCACATTGACGGTACCGCCACCAACGGTGCCCATTCCCAACAATCCTATTTTTACCGGTTCCACTCTTTACTCACTCCCTCAAATACCTCGACAGTCCCCTCTCCCCCAAGGGGGAGAGGGTTAGGGTGAGGGGGTAGGCCTTCCACCCTCATCCCGGCCCTTTTATCCCCTGCGGGTACTCCCGAAAGGTTAAAAGGGGTTTAATAGTTAGGCTAACTGACGTCTTGCGCCTGTTTGTCAGCCCGGAACATATCTCGAATCCCCCGCAACGCCTGCCGGGTGCGGTGCTCATTTTCGATCAGGCCAAAACGCACATAACCATCACCATAATCACCAAAACCTACACCTGGCGACACCGCCACCTTGGCCTCTTTCAACAATTTTTTACTGAAATCCAGCGAGCCCATTTCCTTGTATTGTTCAGGAATGGGGGCCCAAACGAACATCGTCGCCTTGGGTTTTTCCACCTCCCAACCGATAGCACAAAGCCCTTCACAGAGGACATCACGACGAGCACAATACATGACAGCGATCTCTTTGACACACTCCTGCGGGCCTTCCAGGGCGGTAATCGCCGCCACCTGAATCGGCGTGAACATGCCATAATCGAGATACGATTTGATGCGCGCCAGTGCCGCCACTAAAGTGGGATTACCGACCATGAAGCCCACTCGCCAGCCTGGCATATTATAACTTTTCGACAGGGTGAAAAATTCCACCGCCACCTCTTTGGCCCCCGGCACCTGCATGATGGACGGCGGCTTGTAGCCGTCAAACACGATATCGGCGTAGGCCAGATCCTGGATCACCCAAATCTGGTGTTCCTTGGCAATGGCCACCACTTTTTCAAAAAACTCCAGCTCCACGCATTGGGTAGTGGGGTTGCCGGGAAAATTCAGCACCAGCATCTTGGGTTTGGGCCAGGTGTCTTTGATGGCCTTTTCCAGTTCGCTGAAAAAATCCACATCCGGGGTCAGTGGCACGTGACGAATATCCGCCCCGGCAATCACAAAACCGTAGGGATGGATCGGATACGAAGGGTTGGGCACCAGTACCGCATCCCCTGGGCCAACCGTCGCCAGCGCCAAATGCGCCAGACCTTCCTTGGAACCAATGGTGACAATGGCTTCGGTCTCGGCATCCAGCTCAACGTCATAACGGTCTTTGTACCAATTGCAGATAGCGCGTCGCAACCGAGGAATGCCCCGCGATACTGAATAACGGTGGGTATTGCCCCGCTCGGTGACCTCGATCAGCTTATCGACTATGTGCTTGGGAGTGGGCTGATCTGGATTGCCCATGCCAAAATCGACAATATCTTCACCGCGCGCACGCGCTTTGGCTTTCAAGTCATTGACGATATTGAAAACATAAGGTGGCAGGCGATTGATTCGGGGGAAATCGTCAAACATAAAGGCAGTTAAACTCGGCTTGGCAGTTATTAGCAGTTGCGTGGCTTTCTGTAAAATCAGAATGTAAAATCAGGGACTTGAAAAACTGGCCCAAGCCCGGAAAATGAGCCAAAGTATACCTTAAGCGCCCATAACTTGGCCATCAACAATAGAGAGCAAACATGCAGGTTAATCTCGACAGCGATATCCATTCCTACACCATCCGCGCCTATCAACCCGGAGAAATTGCGCTCATGGTGCCCTACTCTGCGGAACAGACCCCACAAGAAAATACTGGCGCACAACGGCCCCGCCCGCTCGCGGTCGAAACCATAAAAGGCAGTTTTGTGCTTAGCCCACGGCATCTGTTACGCGACTGGCCGCCCATAGACATCGACAGTCTGCAAGCGCAACACCTTGAAGCAATTATCGAACTGCAACCTGAACTGGTATTGCTGGGTACCGGCCCCCAACTAACATTTCCTGATCAAAAAATCCTGATGGGCTTGCACCAGCAGCGCATTGGCGTGGAAGTCATGGACACTGCCGCCGCCTGTCGCACCTATAACATTCTGATGGCCGAGGGACGATTTGTGGTCGCCGGGTTGATTAACCCAGCGGTTTAGGGAATTAGTGCTGAGTACTAAGATATCTAAGGTGGGCAGTGCCCACCCTACAAACTAAGCACTAAGCACTAAGAACTCAGCACTCAGCACTCAGCACTCAGCACTTATTTTAAAATCGTCTCGACGGAATAGCCTTCGCGTTCCATCACTTCACGCAAACGTTTCAATGCCTCCAACTGAATTTGTCGCACCCGTTCACGCGTCACGCCCAAAGCATTGCCGACCTCTTCCAACGTAGCGATATCTCGTCCATGCAAACCAAACCGGCGTTCAACCACTTCACGTTGTTTTTCATTTATCTGGTTCAGCCACATTTCCAGACAATCATGCATGTCGTCATCTTGCAGCAATACCGAAGGGTCAACATTGTGTTCATCGGCAATACCATCTAACACCGACTTGTCACTGTCGCGTCCCATGGGAACGTCCACTGACGTCACGCGCTCGTTCAAACCCAACATGCGTTTCACTTCCGCAATGGGCTTGTCAAGCATGTGTGCAATTTCTTCAGGGCTGGGTTCGTGGTCCAATGTTTGAGCCAGGTGTCGAGCCGCTCTCAAATAGATATTAATTTCTTTAACGACATGAATCGGCAATCGAATCGTACGCGTCTGATTCATGATGCCACGTTCAATGGTTTGCCGTATCCACCACGTCGCATACGTGGAAAAACGAAAACCGCGTTCCGGATCAAATTTTTCCACCGCACGAATCAAACCCAGATTGCCTTCTTCAATAAGATCAAGCAAGGCAAGGCCACGATTCAGGTAACGTCGCGCAATCTTCACCACCAGCCGCAGATTACTTTCGATCATATGACGGCGCGCATCCATGTCACCCTTCTGGATGCGGCGCGCAATAGAAACTTCTTGTTCCGCGGTCAATAGTGGGGAAAAACCAATCTCCCCCAAATAGAGGCGGGTGGCGTCCAGGTCGCGTTCACTGATATCTTTACGACTGGCGGTACGACGTTCTTTTCTAGCAGACGATTTTTTTCTACTTGCCGAGGAACTGGCTGAGGGATTTATTTGCGATTCAGCATCATCAGGTTCATCCGTGGATAACAATTCTTCATCATGCATTTTCAGCGGATCATCTTCGACATTTTCATTGAGAACATCAATCGCCGACTCCGCATCGGCATCGAATGCCAAAGGCTCTTTATTTTTCTGCACGCCTTCCCGTTGAGCTTCCATGTCAACTCCTGTTTTTTTGTCTTTATCCAACATCGCGTCAGATACCTTTTCCATTTTTTACTTACAAAAATCGTTGCGGGTGTGCACGCTAACTAAAATAAATCACTTCGGCAAATATCGTGCTGGATCAACTGGCTTGCCATTGCGGCGAATTTCAAAATGTAATTTTGCGCGTTTTCCATTGGCGGTATTTCCTTTAGCTATAACGTCGTTTGTTTTACGTATGAAATACTCGCCTAAATGACCGCTACGTCCCATCTCTGCAATGCGTTGCCCGACTTTTACAACTTCGCCTTCTTTAACATGCAGTTTTTTGTTATGCGCATATGCGCTTAAATATTTTTCATTGTGCTTAACGATAATAAGCCTACCGTATCGAACAAGTCCACTCCCAGCATATACCACACGCCCCGCCGCCGCCGCATAAACTGCATTACCCATGTTACCGGCAATATCAATGCCTTGTCGTGCAGGGTCATTCGCGGAATAAGTCCGCAATATCCGCCGGGCTTTCACAGGCCAGCGCCATTCAAGTTGCTGTTGGTAAGGGCTGTGTTGCCCAAACAGCTTGTTTACCGCCTTTTTTGCTGCAGCAATAACAGTTTGCCCCTCATACCCCCGGCCATCATTTGACTGAGCTTGGGCATCACTGGATTTATCGACCACCCCGGTGGTTTCCTTTACCGATTCCATTACTGGTGCCGGAACTCTTCTCGATGAGCGGATTTTCCCTGATTCAATGGTTCCATTGCGCACAGTGACGCGGGATTCCTGTATAGGTGCAACTGCATTCTGACCCGAATAAGTTGAAGGTGGCATCACACGCAGGTGTTGCCCGGGAGACAGAGTGTACGGTGCGGGAATGTCATTCCAGCTCGCGATTTGTCGATAATCGTGACCATAGATCCAGCCGATAGAATACAGAGTTTCACCGCGTTCCACCCGATGATAGATGTGTGCACCACAACCGTTCAATAACATCGCAAGCAATGCAATCCAGAACAAACGCGAAAGTGTTTGCTTATCTATAAAAAAGAAAAACATATCACTATTTGACGTTCAACCATTTAAAATAAAACCCTGTCACGCAATATCATTTACCGTAAAACCATTTCTGTAAACCTACTATCGTAAAACTAAGACAACGACAATCAATCCGACCAATGCCCAACCCAACCAATCAACGTATTTTTTTATCGCGCGTTCCATGCGCCTCCCCCCCCAAACAATCAATGATGCCACAAGAAAAAATCGTGCGCCGCGCCCGACTATCGAGGCCAGCACAAACGGCAGAAACAACATGGAAGTAGCACCTGCGGCGATGGTGAAAACTTTATAAGGGATAGGTGAAAAGCCCGCAATCAAAATGGCCCAGATACCCCATTGCTCAAACCAGTCAACGGCCTGTTGGTAATAGCCGTTATACTTGGATTCCAGCAACCAGGGTTCGATGGCATCAAAGGCAAGATAGCCAATCAGGTAACCCAGCATACCGCCCGCAACGGAGGCCACCGTGGTGATTGCCGCATAGCGCCAGGCCTTTTTATTATCGGCCAACACCATAGGCGCAAGCATGACGTCGGGGGGCACGGGGAAAAAAGAGGACTCGGTAAAACTCAAGGTCACTAAATACCACTGCGCATGCCGGTGAACGGCCCATCGCATAGCCCGTTCATACATACTGGAAAACAATTTCATGCGTGGTTTTAAAACTCCATTTTTTTGATTTTTAGAAAAGCCCAAAATCCAAGCTAAACACAGAGTAGGGAAGCCACGCTCTATACCAGTTTCATCAGCCCCAAGCCTTTTATGCCCTGTGGGTACTCCCAATTTTGGGAGAGGGAATATGTTCTTTCCCCTTCCTACTGCGTCCCACCCAACATCGGCACAAAACTTACTTTATCCAATATCTGCTTTTCGATGCCCTCGGCTGTGCGTGTTAACAACACCAGATCCTGTACGCCTTGCGGCCCCACCGGCATCACCAGGCGGCCGCCCACGGCCAATTGTTGTAACAAAGACTCGGGCACCTGCTCCGGCGCTGCGGTGGCGATAATGGCATCAAAGGGAGCAAATTCCGGCCAGCCCCAATTACCATCGCTGTGTTTGAGCCGCACATTGCGCAATCCCAATTCAGTGAGTCGTTCCCGGGCCTGATCCAGCAGAGGTAAAATACGCTCAACGCTATAGACTTCACCGGCCAGCGGCGCCATCACCGCGGCCTGATAACCGGAGCCCGTGCCAACTTCCAGCACGCGATCCAGCGGGCCACTTTCTAACAAGGCCGCCGTCATGCGGGCCACGACATAGGGTTGTGAAATGGTCTGGCCATGACCAATAGGCAAGGCCGTGTCCTCATAGGAGCGACTGGCCAGAGCCTCATCCACAAAGATGTGCCGCGGGGTGTTGCGGATCACCTCCAGCACCTGCTGATTACTGATGCCCTCGTCCTTCAAGCGCTGCACCAAACGGTCGCGGGTGCGCTGCGAGGTCATACCAATCCCTTGTAAATGGCCTTGCAAGCGACCTTGTGAGTAACGTTTCACAGGCCCGTCACCCAGTGAGAAATCTGCTCCATAGCGTCATACCGGGTGAGATCCACATTCAACGGTGTGAGCGATACACGATTGTGGCGCACGGCATGAAAATCCGTGCCAGCGGCGGCGTCCTGCTCGGCACCCACCGGGCCAACCCAATACACCTCTCTGCCGCGCGGATCCTGCATTTTTACCACCGGCTCGGATTTATGACGCCGCCCAAGCCGGGTCACTTCAAAGCCTTCCAGCGCCTCCCAAGGGAGATTAGGCACGTTGACGTTGAGAATGGAGTCTGCCGGCAAAGGATCACTGCGCAGGCGTTCCAACAACACCAGCACCACTCGTGCCGCGGTTTCATAATGTTGAAGTTTCTCCCCTGCCAGGGACACGGCGATGGCGGGCAGCCCCAAAAAACGTCCCTCCATGGCCGCCGCCACGGTGCCGGAATACAGCACGTCGTCCCCCATATTGGCGCCGGCATTGATACCGGCAATCACCATGTCGGGTTCATCCTCCAGCAAGCCGGTAATGGCCAGATGCACGCAATCTGTGGGAGTACCATCGACAAACACAAAGCCGTTATCAGCAATATGGGCCCGAATCGGATTGTCCAGGGTTAGTGAATTACTGGCGCCGCTGCGGTTACGATCCGGCGCCACGACGTGAACTTCGTGGATTTCGAACACCGCTTTCAGCGCTGTCGCCAGACAAACCAGCCCCGGCGCCTGGTAACCATCATCATTGCTTAACAAAATTTTCATGTGCGTCATTATATCCATCAGCCACCAGAAAAAACCCGTCTTTGAGCAAATAGCCCCTGTTTAAAAGTACGAAAGCAACACTTACAACTGAGAACTCCGTCGCAAAACCAGGGGCAAATCACCAATCTGGAAATACTTATTAAAGTCTTCGGGGTTGCGGACGATGCCCATGAAAGAACACGAAGCAATGACATGAAAGCACCACGCAGGTTACATCCTGCGCATTTTAAAGAAAACGTGGAATAACAAAAACGCCGCCACGTTAACAAAGATGTTGACACAATAAAGGGTTAAAAAATGCGTCTCTATCAAAAACTGTTCATATCAGCCGGGCTGGTCAGTTCATTTATGCCCACTTACATTCCCACGGCTGAGGCTTCAATTGACATTGGCGTAATGGCACCCCAAGGTCCCCTCAAAGCCATGAAACGCTGGATCGAATACGGTCGTTACCTATCAGAAAAACTCGGCGAAGAAGTCAGAATCACGCCACTTTCACCACCCAACATGATTCCTGTCGCCAGGGTTGGAAGCGTGGACTTTACCTTGGCCAACCCTACCATGGCGGTCATCCTGCAAGAATCCTACGGTGCCAAACCGCTGGCAACACTGAAAAAAAACACCGGTAGCTTTTTCGCTGGAGTCATCATCGCCAAAAAAGGCAAGGGCATCACCAAGGCCGAGCACCTGCGCGGCAAAAAAGTCATGGCGCTGAAATTCCGTCGTGCGGCCGGCGCCTACACTTTCCAAACCTACTACCTGCAACAAAAAGGCATCGACCCGCATAAAGATTTTGCCTCTTTTACCGAAGGAAAACGTCAGGATCACCTAGTGCTAGCGGTGGGTAATGGTGATATCGACGCCGCCTTTATCCGCTCCGGCCTGCTGGAAAATATGGCCAAAGAAGGCAAAATCAAACTTGAAGACTATGTGGTGATCGATCAGCGCAAAGATTCGCTACCGCTACTGCACACCACTCAACTCTACCCGGACTGGTATCTTTCGGCGATGAAAGGCACCGACCCCGCCTTGGCCAAACGCGTCAAGACCGCCACCCTGGAAATACAAGCTGAATCCAAGGCGGCTAAACGCGCCAATATCAAAGGCTTTGTCGAACCGGTATCCATGAACAGCATGAAAACAGCGCTTAAAGCGCTGAAGATCAAACCGTATAACCAGTAATCATCGGGCACCCGCCCAACACAGAATAGATGCCAGGGACGGCGTCTTCCATTTTCTTTTGATTCCCCCTGACATCGCTAGCCCTACGCACTGCTACTGCGTAAAATGCACCACACAGTGACCGACAACAAAAATACAGATAACGATGACGACTTGTTCCGGCAAACGATGTTGGACGTCAAATCTCTAGTCGGATAAGAAATCCACCGCTAAACATATTGCTCTTCTTTCGCCGTCACATGTTTCGTCACGTTTTCCCTCAAACAAAGCCAAGACCACCGCTCATCCAATAACATACACCAAGACACATTCATCCGGTTTTGTGAAACGTAAATTCGCCGCCGATATCTCCGCAGAAGAAATACTGTTTTACGCCCGTAGTGATTTACAGCAGCGCGAACAATGGCGTCTCAAACGTGGCGAATTCCCCATCGAAGCTAGTCTGGATCTTCATCGAGCCACGATCACTGAAGCGAGCCAGCAGTTAAATGAATTTTTCCTCAGGGCCTCTGGCTTGCGTTGCGTTCATGTCATTCATGGCAAGGGACATGGTTGCACCGATGGCCGCGCCACACTTACTAACAAGTCACTAATAATGAATACTACTCATGTTACCTAAATCCACCGTCATACCGGCGAATGCCGGTATCCAGGAGCTGGATATAAACATATCAAAGCCCGTTACCCTGTCAACATTAACCTAAAATACAGCCTTGCATGTATTGCCACCCTCCCTGGATGCCGGCATTCGCCGGCATGACGACCGGGATTTTAAAAAGAAGCAGTATCCTTTTCAGGCGACTGGGTAGTAAATCTCATTTCAATGATTGGCTGCGTAATACCGTATCTGTAATGGCTTTTTGCTCAACCCAGGCTCGTCACGGCGGTGTTGGCGCAGTATACATACTGTTACGTCAACGGGCATAAATAACATGCAATTCTGGTTTGGTCGCAGGGTTTCTTCTTGGAAAACGAGCCCTGGAGCATCACCATGCTCTGCAATAGCAGTGCCGCGCATAAATCATTGGGTGGGCAGACAAAAAACGACAGCAACCCGATGATTTTTAAACTTCCCTAAAGTTGACTCATAAAACAACCGATACGTCGGAAGATGCATGCAAAACATCCATCAAGTCCAACCAGAAATGTCTTCTCGCGCATACACACACCAAGGAGATTTTATGAACACGTTCAAAACGCCCAGATTCACCCTTATCACATGCATCATTGTAGCGTCGACGCTGTTGTCAATATCAGCCGCCCAAGCCAGCATCAGCATTGGTGTTCTCGCCCCACGCGGTGAACTCACGGCCATGAAACACTGGAGTGAATTCGGCAAATACATGACGCTACAATTGGGCGTCACGGTGGAAATCAAACCGTATTCACCCCGAAGCCTGATTCCCGCGGCCAAGGCCAGCAAGGTAGACTTTATGCTTTCCAACCCCACATTGGCGGTGATTCTATCGGAAGTACATGGCGCCACCGCGCTGGCGACACTGGAGAAAGAATCCGGCAGTCAGTTCGCTGGGCTAATCATCGCCAAAAAAGGCAGCGGCATTACTAAAAGCCCAGACTTGATCGGCAAAAAAGTGATAGCGCTCAAATTCCGACGTGCTGCCGGAGCCTACACCTTCCAAACTTACCATTTGTACCAACAAGGCATTGATCCACACAAAGATTTTGCCGCTTTTAAAGAAGGCAAAAAACAGGATGATCTGGTACTGGCGGTAAACGCCGGTATTGTCGACGCCGCCTTCATTCGTACCGGCATACTGGAAAGCATGCACAAAGAAGGCAAAATCAATATGAATGATTTTGTGGTGGTTGACCAGTGCGACAAGGGAGATTATGAACTGGCTCACACCACAGATTTGTACCCGGAATGGTATTTGTCCGTCCTAAAAGGCACCGATACAGCGCTTGCCGAAAAGGTCAAAACCGCCCTGCTGGCATTGAACAGCTCTGATATTGCTGCACAGAAAGCCAAAATTCTCGGGTTTGTGGAGCCGGTGTCCATGGATTCCATGAAAGCGGCATTGAAGGCACTAAAAATCAAGCCGTTCGATAAATAACGGTATCTGTTTTTTTAAGAAACCTCTAACTAGGAATGGATCAAGAATTGATTAAGGAACTCTGATTAAGTCATGAACGAAGATGTTACGCTCAAACTTAATCAGAGAATCCCAAATTTACAAACGACCGCATCTGCGATCTCACGCGAATTAAGGATAATCGATGAGTAAACTGACATCTATATTCGGTAATATGGGCCTGGCAACAAAGTTAAGTGCCGCCACTGTCGCTACATTAATCATCTTGTTGTCTCTTAGCGCCAACATGACCCTATCATTGCAAAATGAAGCATTGACCTGGTCAACCTTTTTGATACAACCCAGTTAAGCGGCTTCTTTCATCTCT
>CAYNYJ010000041.1:0-31723 GCA_964401355.1 uncultured Ectothiorhodospiraceae bacterium
CTGGATGCTGGCCTGCGCCAGCATGACGGTTATAAAGTTAACGGGACAGCAGTGATATTTTCTAGTAATATTTTCCCTAATTTTGCTTCATTAAAGCACTGGGTTGTCGCTACACGGGTACGCGACAATCTCAGGAATCTGCGCTTAATATCATGACTGAAAAATCTCCGCGCCGGCCGGTATTGCTGGTGATTCTTGATGGCTTTGGGGTCAACCCCAGCGCTCTCAATAATGCTGTGGTGCAGGCGGTCACGCCGCGCTTAGATGCGTATTTTTCCCAGCACCCTCACACCCTGTTGCAGGCCTCGGGCACCGCGGTGGGGCTGCCCGACGGCCAGATGGGTAACTCCGAAGTCGGGCATTTGACCATGGGTTGCGGCACGATAGTGCAGCAGGATCTGGTGCGCATCGACGCTGCGGTCAATGACACGCGTTTTTTTGAAAACCAGGCACTCACTGACGCGGTGCGACAGGCCCGCCATAATCAGCGCCCATTGCATTTGGTGGGTCTAGTGTCAGATGGTGGCGTGCACAGTAATATCTCGCATCTGCTAGCCTTGATTGAGCTGTGTCGTCGTGACGGCGTGCGGCCGGTATTGCACATGTTTACTGACGGCCGGGATACGGCACCGAGTTCGGCGCTTTATTATTTACGACAGGTGGAACCGGCTTTGGTCGATGCCGGGGGCGCTATCGTCACCGTTAGTGGACGCTATTACGCGATGGATCGTGACAATCGCTGGGAACGTATTGAGCAGGCCTGGCAAGCCATCACTATTGCGCGGGGTGAGCACGCCGAGTCGGCCCAGGAGGCGATTGAAACGGCCTATGCCGCAGGCACAAGTGATGAGTTTATCTTGCCCACCGTGATCAACGGGGGTGAACCGATCCAGTGGGGCGACCCGTTAGTATTTTTTAATTTCCGCAAAGACCGTGCGCGTCAATTGACTGCGGCCCTTTTCAAGCCGGAGTTCACGCATTTTGATCGTGGCAATTACAGCCCGATCCCGGTCACCTGCATGACCGAATATGACGAATGGTACCGTTTGCCTTATGCCTTCAAACAGAATCGCCCTCGCACCACGATGGCAGAGGTGATCAGTCGCGCAGGCTTGCATCAAATGCATTGTGCCGAGACCGAAAAATATGCTCATGTCACTTATTTCTTGAACGGTGGCAAGGGTGATGCTTTCGCAGGAGAGGAACGGGTGATCATCGATTCACCCAGGGTTGCCACCTACGATTTACAACCGGAGATGAGTGCCGACAAAGTCGCCGATGCGGTTATCGACGCCATCCGCAGTGAGCACTACGCCTTCATCGTGGTGAATTTTGCCAATGGCGACATGGTTGGCCACACCGGTATTCCCGAGGCCGCGATTAAGGCCGTGGAAACTCTGGATCGGGAAACAGGACGGGTGCTGGATGTGGCCAAGGAGGCTGGTTGGTCGGTGATACTTACTGCCGATCACGGCAATTGCGAAGAAATGATCGACCCGGTGAGTGGTGAGCCCCACACTCAGCACACAGTGTATCCGGTGCCGTGCTTGATTATGGATGAAGTGCCCTGGCAGTTGGCGGTGGGCGCGGGCCTGAGTTCCATCGCCCCCACGGTGTTGCATCTCATGGGGTTGTCGGTGCCCGAGGTGATGACGGGTGGCTCGTTGCTACTCAAACCGATTACGACGAACAGCTGACCGATAGCCCGGCTGCCCAGTCGGGTGGTGCCTCCGCGTAGTGTGCGTACTTGGGGTGTTCATCAAACGGTGCCTGTAACACCGTCATCAAACGGTCGATCTCTGAATAGTCTTTGTCCCGTTCGGCTTTTTCGATGGCCGTTTGTGCCAGATAATTGCGCAGCACATATTTGGGGTTGACGGCCTGCATCGCCGGGTGTCGTTCGGTGTCGGGCCTGGCCTCCGTGCGCAAGGCTTCACGATAGTCCTTCAACCAGTTATCGAAACCTTCCCGATCAATAAAAGAATCGCGTAACGGGTGCGCTTGTGTGTCAGCGTCGCGCTGAATATCGGCCAGGCTGCGGAACAGCCGGGTGTAATCGACGCGGCTTTGCTGCATCATTTTCAGCAGCTCGCCGGTCAATGCCAGAGCGCTGTCGGAGACCGTATCAAAACCCAGTTTGGCCGCCATCAGTGCTTGATGCTGCTGGGTGTAAAGCGTTTGATAGGGTTGCAGGCAGGCCTTGGCATTCTCGATATCCATTAGTGGCGACAGCGCCTGGGCCAGGCAGGTGAGATTCCACAGACCGATCTGCGGTTGCTGGTCAAAGGCGTAACGGCCGCGGGGGTCGGAATGGTTGCAGATCAGGCCGGGTTCGTAGGCCTCCATAAAACCGAAGGGGCCGTAGTCCAGGGTCAGCCCGAGGATCGACATGTTGTCGGTATTCATCACCCCGTGGGCAAAACCCACGGCTTGCCACTGTGCCATCAGGGTTGCAGTGCGCTCCACCACCACGCGCAACAAGGCTACATGTGGGGCAGGTTCATCCGCCAATTCGGGATAGTGCTGCTGAATGACGTAATCGGCCAGAGTGCGAATGTGTTGCGGTTGGTCGCGGTAGAAAAAAACCTCGAAAGAACCGAAACGCACATGCGAAGGAGCGACCCGGGTGAGCACCGCTGCGGTTTCGATTTGCTCACGATAAACCTCATCGTCGCTGCCGGTAATGCACAGCGCCCGCGTGGTGGGGATGCCCAGTCCGTGCATGGCCTCGCTGCACAGGTATTCACGAATCGTCGAGCGCAGTACTGCGCGGCCATCGCCGTCACGCGAAAAGGGGGTGAGTCCAGAACCCTTGAGTTGGATCTCCCATTTTTCGTTACGCGCATTGGTGGTTTCACCCAGCATGATGGCCCGGCCATCTCCCAGCTGTGAGACGAAGTGGCCAAATTGATGCCCCGCGTACAGCATTGCCACGGGGTCGCCACCGGGTAATGGGGTGTTACCACTGAAGGTATCCACAAACTGCGGGTCGTTGACCACGTTTTCACCAAGACCCAACAAGTTCGCGACGGCGGGATTGAAGTGCACTAAGTTCGCTGTCTGTTTTAATGGCGTAGGTGCCACGCGTGCGTAAAAAGCGTCGGACAAGGATGCGAATGAATTGCTTAACGTCAGATTTTTCAAAGAGGTACTCGGTATCATCAAGGAAAGTTGGGGATGGTGAATCAGTCTAATGGCTATTGTACGGCGGTATTAATAGTGGCACCAACTGCGTAGTTTGTGGGTGAATTAGCGATCATGCTTAGGCGTGCTGGTGGTTTTCGATGAGACGGCGCGAAGCCGTGAGGGTGGGCCAGCGAGATTAAAGCGGCTCAATGGTAGGTTCGTAATGACATTTATTCGATTAATAGATATATAAATATAAACAAGTTATTTCCAGTTAGGTTTTTGCTGCGATAATGTGTATACACTTTCAAACAAGCCCCCTATTTGTTTGAACCTCCGGCCGCTATCTCCCCAGTAAAAAAGATAGCGGCTTTTTATTGTCCGTCATCAGCATAATTTCATCAAATTCCGTATTTTCATCCATATGGCAACGGGTTCATAGTAGAAGTAAGGTGGGTGTTTCAGTAGATTGCGTGGGAACAAGATGATTTTGTAGACCTTAATATGATGCGCATGTCATAAAACAGGATATATTTATAGAGAAATATCATTTCCAGTAACAAAGGAGTGTTGCTATGTTGAATGTACTTCCAAACAAACCCCCTATTTGTTTGAACCCAAGCCGCCCTCTACCCCTTCTGATGGCGGCTTTTTTTTATCCTTAGATTTCACCATCTGGAACGCTCATAGAGTAAGGTCGCAATTATGAGTTTTGGTGTCCCCTATGGCCTGTATACGGTGTTGGGGTTAAATCCTGAGGCTGGGTGGCTTAGCGATGCACGAGAACGGTGCGCTTAACACAAACAAAGATATAGTTATTGAAAACAATCATTTCCGATGAAAATGAACCCTTGCTAATATCATCACACGTTCAAAGCAAACCCCCTATAATTTGTTTGAACTTGCCGCGTTACCTCACCGTAACGCGGTTTTTTTTGTCCTGCTGGAAATGCTGGGTTCGTGAAGCGGCCACAGTCGACTGTGAACAGGGTCGGCTGTTAATGGGTTGCGGCAAGTTCCCGGATGACCTTGGCAATGGCTTCCCGTTGCGGTTTGGCTAATTGGCTCCAGGTAACACCGAGGTCGAAGGCCTCTTTGGTGAGTTTGCTGTTACTGGTGGCGGGGGCGTTTTTCCTGGTTCCACGAGGACTATGGCCTTTTTTGTAGGGTTCCCCTTGACCGGAGAGTAGCCAATTGGATCGCGCTTTGGTCAGGCCAGATAATTTGACCAGTGCCGAGGTGGGGGGGAAAGCCTCGCCTTTCAACCATTTCCCGACATCCTGAGCGGGAATTCCCAACAGTTCGGACAATCGGGCCTGCCGCCCCCCTCCTAGTTTTGGAAACAGGATATTGTCTAGCGCGTCGTTGAACCGTCCTGCAAATCGCGTCCTTTCACTGGCAGTGCTGTTGTTATTCGACATATTCCCTCGCTGCAATTATATAAATCCGACAAGCTCCTAGGGTAAATATTTTCTAAAACATGTCAACCTAAAGTGGTTTCATGCGTTTTTCCCTGTGAGGCATGAAAAGAACAGGTGTGTATAGGCATTGTGAAAAAGGGGATGGATGATGGACAAAGTCCCCCGCTCTTGGTCAAAATTGAGATGACGGAACAAGTGCTATGCGCAACAAATGGGAGAACTCTGGTCAACACAACGCGAGCCAAAACAGCACAGGACACATCGATTGCATTGGATCGGTTTCTGGCGGGCGTCGAACGACGGGCTTTCCGTATGGCGATGATGTCCACGGGCAGTCACGAAGATGCCCTGGACATTGTGCAGGATGCCATGCTGCGTCTGGCCAAACGTTATGCCAGGCGCGATACCGAACAATGGGGGCCGCTGTTCCATCGAATAGTCCAGAGTGTGATTTGTGACTGGTATCGCCGTACTGCAGTGCGCAATCGGTTTCGGATCTTTTTTGGCCAGAAGGGGCAGGGGGATCACGTACAGGAGAGCGGCACGGCAGAAGCTCCCATCGAGGCACGTTTTGCTAGCGGTGAACCGGAACCCGATGCACAGTTGCAAACAACAACAGGCCATCACGCAACTGGACGTAGTGACGGGTAACGTTATTGCTCGCAACGGCGATGTGCTCATCGTAAAAGAGTGCGACTCTGGTGCGGGCGGCAGTGTCATCTTCAATGATGAAGTGATCGTCAGCCTCGGCGATATGACCACGATCAAGCGCCAGCTCTCGATGGCTAACGATTACGACATCGGTGATGTATCGGGGTGGGCCAACGGGTGCGCGTATTCGGAGTGTTGACCAACGACACGGCGACTCAGTGGGAAGGATGCCGGCGTGAAAAACCTGGGTCGAGTGAAAATGCGCCTGACCACGTTGCGTGGCACGGTGGTGGGTGTGGTGGGGATTCCCGGCATTACGTTGCCGTTTGTGATGAATCTACAAGCCATTGGCGGGCGTGATATCGGGCTGTTTGATTTCAGTGCTACCGGTGGCGCATCTGTTAATGACTCTACCCCTGCTTATTATGAAATCGATATTGCGACCTTGGATGTGTCCAGCCTCGGCGATGGTACTCCCATCAAGGTGCGCGGTTTTGTGCGGCCTTTTGGTCAGGTAACTGCGCTGGCACCGAGTGATTTCGAGGCGCAAACTGTGATCGATGTTACCGCACTGAAGGCGGTGATGGTGGTGGGTTGGCAGCCGTCTTCGGTAACGGCTATTGCCAGTATCTCCGTCGAGAGTTTGAGCCTTGATTTGCAAGATGTGGATCGGTTACACCATGTGGCCCGCGCCCGGGTGGCGATTAATCTAAACACGGCAACGGCGACGCCACAGATCGTACCGTGGGAGAGCGGTGAAGGCCTGTACTGGATCGAGCGGGCAGGCAGCCATCAACTGCACACTGGTTTTGCGGATTTTGCGGCGGATCTGGACGCGCGTTTGACCCGTGGAGCCTTGGTGGAACATGTGTTGGCGACCAGGCGGTACGATAATGCCAGCGTGGTCATTGATGCGGGCTTTGTGTCGATCGCGTTGGAATAAGTCGTTATCGGCCAAGCCGACACCGACAGTGCTGATAATAGCAGCGGACTCTTGTGAAAGTGGAGTCCGCCTGTTGTTGCGGGTTTCGTTGTTGATGGCGAAAATATTTGCTCACTTTCAAGAAAAGAACAGAGAGGGAAAGGATGTTTGTACAGGAAACACTGTCCATGGTTACGTCGGGGCGCGGTAGCTTCAATATTACCGAGCAATTGCAGGATATTGTAGCGGCTTCTGGAATCGCGCTGGGCTTGTGCCACGTATTTGTCGCCCACACCAGTGCCTCCTTGATGCTGTGCGAAAATGCCGATCCTGACGTGCGTCGGGATCTGGAAACCTTTATGGCGTAACTCATTCCAGATGGTGACCCGATGTTTCTGCATCAGGATGAAGGGCCGGATGATATGCCTGCGCATGTGCGAACGATTTTGACCCATAGCGATTTGACTCTACCCGTGCGTGATGGACGTTGCGCTCTGGGGATTTGGCAGGGCGTTTATTTATGGGAGCATCGAAGCCAGGATTATCGGCGGAATGTGTTGGTTACACTGAATGGTGAATAGAACGGAGGATTGAGCTAGGCTGATGACGAGGGACATGGATTTAGTCTAGTTTCTTGGAAATGAGAGGTATCCGATGATGGGACAATTGGCGAGACAGCTGGCGGTGCAGCAGATGCGTGATTCGACAACCCATGTGATGCAGCGATGGTTGTTGCTGGTGGGTTTTTTGTTTTTGCCAGCGGCGGCCACCTCTGCTATGACTGTTGCCCAGGTGGGTGCGGATTCGCCGGATCACCGTCTGTTGATCGAGGCCTCATGGTTGAAAGAACATCAATATGACCAGGATGTGGTGGTGGTTGATGTACGCCCGGCGATACAGTACCGGCAAGGCCATATTCGCCGCGCCGTTAATATCCCCACCCAGTTAACCTATCGGCAACGGAGCAAAGAGGGGCGCTTGGGAACGATGGTGTATATGCAGGAGTTGCTGGGTGCTGCGGGAATTGACCAGGACGTCAACGTCATTCTATATGATGGTGGAAAATTAGCGGATGCTAGCCGTGTTTTTTGGGTGTTTGAGGTCTATGGTCATCGACGTGTTGCGGTACTTGATGGTGGATTTTCTGGCTGGGTGGATAAAGCTTATGAAGTTTCATTGCATGCCGTGCTGCGTAAAAATAAAAAATTTGTGGCGTCCATACAACCCAATAAATTGACGACCCGTCTGCATGCATATTTGGCTATCAATAACCCCACTTCGATGCTGATCGATGCCCGGTTGAGCAAAGAGTATCTGGGGCAAGAATCCAAGTCGAAGCGATTTGGGCATATTCCCAATGCCGTGAATGTGCCGTGGGATCGTAATATTACTTTTGTAGATGGTATTCCCAGGAGTAAAACACTGCCTGAGTTGGAAGATCTATATAAAGACTTTGGTAAAAAGAAAAGAATTATTACCTACTGCAATCAGGGTAAAGAATCCTCCGTCACCTATTTCGTGTTGCGAAGGTTGGGACGCGATGTCTCACATTATGATGGTTCGTGGTTCGATTGGGGAAATGATCCTGATTTACCCATCGAGAGATAATATCTTGTTATGCTGTGGTATTCATTGAGTTAATAGTTGCGGTTGGTTAATGGGGAATAAAACCTATGTTTGACAGCACAGTATGAAATTAATAAAACGTTTAATGCTGTTGGTGGGATTCATTTTTCCTTTTTTTGTCTCAGCGACCATGCCGACACCGGCATTGGTGGGTGAAGAATCGTCAGCCAAGTTGTTGCTGATTGCAGCGCCTTGGTTACAGGATCGATTGCATGCTCGGAATATCTTGGTCATCGATGTGCGTTCTGTGGAGGTGTATCTGCGGGGGCATATTCAGGGGGCGGTGAATATCCCGTCGAAACTCACTTTTCGTCAAGATAAACAAACGCATCGCATGAGTCCTATGCGCCATATACAGAAGCTTTTTGGTGCTGCGGGGATTGATCGTGGAACCAATGTGATTTTGTATGATGATGGGCGTTTTATTAATGCCGCCCGAGTTTTTTGGATGCTGGAAGTTTACGGTCATCGTCGTGTGTCGGTGTTGGACGGGGGTTTTCCCGCGTGGATGGATAAGGGCTATGACGTTTCACTTGAAGAAACAACGAGAAAACCCAAGAAGTTCATCGCGGCTATCCAGCCAGAAAAGTTAGCCACCCGGTTACAAACTCGGTTGGCCGTCAACGATCCGAGCAAAATTTTGATTGATGCACGTAGCAGAGAAGAGTATCTGGGAAAAAAATCCAAGTCGCGTCGGTTTGGGCGTATACCCAGTGCTGCTAATGTGCCTTGGGATCATAATCTAACGAGCGTTAACGGCATTCTTATGAGCAAAACACTGCCTGAACTGCAAACGATTTATGAAGACTTTGACGCGGATAATAAAATAATTACCTATTGCAATAGGGGTGAACATTCCTCATTTACTTATTTTGTGTTAAGGCGTTTGGGCTATGACGTGTCGCATTATGATGGTTCGTGGTTGGAGTGGGGTAACTCCACAGACTTGCCTGTTGAGAAATAATGGTGGGAGACGTGGTGGCTTATAAGGTGCAAGTGTTGCACCGTTCTTTTGTTGGCAGAGTTGTTTGCGGGTATGGGAATGTTTGAGTTTTTTCGTGGGCTACCCATAAAAAATAAACTGATTTTGGTTGTTTTCTGTGCGGCGATGTTTGTCACCATCATCGGTTTTTCCTTTTTCATGTACTTGAATGTTCAAAGTGTGCGTGCGGATGCGGTAGAGCGTGCACAGTCCGAGATGAATGTGTTGGCGCAGGACTTTGTAAAAATTGTCATGTTTTCTGATACTTATCTGGCCGCCGATGTGGTGGCAAAATTACGTTTGTTTAATTCGATTCGAAATGTGTTTCTTTATAATTCGACAGGAAAACACATTTTTCGCTATGAAAAATCCCCCTCTTCTACCATGGAACCGCCAGATTTTATACCTGAGGAAACTCAAACAAAAATCAATTTTGGTGATGGTTTTTTTCAAATATTGATGCCGATGCGTTATGCGGGAGGCGAATATGGTTGGATATTTGTCCGTGTTTCTACCGAACAACAGGATAAAAAATTGGCGGAATATTACCAGCAAATTGCATTAGCCATTCCGGTTATGTTGCTGGTTTCCTATTTATTGGCATTTTGGCTTCAGCGTTATTTTAGCGTGCCCATTATTTCGCTTGCCGAGCGAGTGAACCGTATTGCGGACAACCGGGATTTCGATGAGCGGGTAACCTCCAATGAGCCTAATGAGATTGGTAGCTTGTATCGTAGTGTTGGACAGCTGTTGGACGCTATCCGGGTTTCGCAGCAACGTCTGCACCAAAGCGAGGCCAGGCTAGAAGCGATTATCAATATTGCTGGTAGCGCGTTGGTTTCCATTGACGAAAATCATAAAATTTCTTTATTTAATCGTCAGGCTGAATATATTTTTGGTTATGCCGCGCATGAAGTCATCGGGCAGCATTTGAATATGTTGCTGCCAGAACGTTTTAGGAAGTCACATGATCAAAAAATTGAAGGTTTCTCTCAACAAGATAATGTCACACGCGTTGCCATGTACCGGTCAGATGTGCGCGGCAAACGGAAAAGTGGTGAAGAGTTTCCGATAGAAGCTTCAATTTCCAAAATGGTGTTGGAAGGTAAAAAGATATATACCGTGGCTTTGATGGATGTCAGCCAACGTCGCCAGACTGAAGAAGAATTGGAAGCTTACCGTTTACACCTTGAAGATGTGGTGGATGAACGAACGGCTGAGTTGCGTGCCAAGAATAGTGAGCTGGAGTCCTTCAGCTATTCAGTTGCGCATGATTTGCGTGCACCATTACGATCCATAACCAGTTTTAGTCAAATATTGCTTGCAGATGCTGCTGACAAATTGAACAAGGAAGAGCTGAATGTCTTGGAACGCATCGTACGTGCTGGCCAACACATGGCACAATTGATTGATGGTATTTTGAATTTGGCGCGCATCGGACGTGCCCAGCTTTCCACTACAGAGGTTGATTTGAGTGTGATCGTGCATAAAGCGAAGATACGTTTAGATTTCGAACAACCGGAACGTGACGTGCAGTGGATAATAGCGACGGACATCGTTGCGCGAGGTGATCGGCAATTATTGGGTATGGTGATGGAAAATCTGATTGATAATGCCTGGAAATATACCAGCAAAAAACAACAGGCTGTGATTGAGTTTGGTGTGGTGGAGCAACGTGGGAAACGCGCTTATTTCGTCAAGGATAATGGCGTTGGCTTTGATATGAAATATGCGGACAAGCTATTCGGTGTTTTCCACCGTTTGCATTCTATTGAGGATTTTCAAGGCACGGGTGTCGGGCTGGCGACTGTACACCGCATTCTTGATCGCCACGGTGGTTCGATTTGGGCAGAGGCCGTGGCTGATGAAGGGGCGACATTTTATTTTACCCTTCCATAAGCTCGAACACTCATATCGCGTTACTTGTTTTCATTCCTGGATACCTTGAGCAAGACTTTGTCCAGCCAGCGGGTGCTAAGAATACGTCGCAGCCCTCCAAATAAATAGGTCGGAAAGGTCACGTAATAACGGGGTTTTGGACAGCGTGACTCTAGCGCATGAATCACTTTTTTGAGTATCGCCTCCGGTGGTAGTGTGAAAGGTACTGCTGGGCCTTTTTCCCGCAAACGGCGTTCCATTTTCAAATAAGTCACGCGGTGTACACTGTTGCTGGCATCAATGTTCCGCTGATAGGCAAGAAAGGCATTTTCCCGGAAACGACTTTCAATGGGGCCGGGTTCGATCATTGACACTGAAATGCCGCTGCCAGTGAGTTCTTGACGCAAGGTGTCGGTGATGCCTTCCAATGCAAATTTACTGGCGTTATAAGCGCCTCGGTAGGGCAGGGCGATCAACCCCAATACCGAGCTATTTTGAATGATTCGGCCATAGCCCTGTTTGCGCAGCGTGGGGATCAACAGATTCGTCAGTTCCACCGTGCCAAAAAAATTAGACTCAAATTGTTCGCGCAATACGGATCGCGACAGGTCTTCGACGGCGCCGGGTTGTCCATAAGCGCCGTTGTTAAACAACGCAAAAAGCTTGCCGCCAGTCAATTGCAAAGTTTTGTCGACAGCGTTGTGAATCGATTTTGAGTCGGCAAGATCCAGTTGAATGGCGGAGAACCCCTCTTTTTTCAGACGGGCAACATCGCCAGCCTTGCGTGCACTGGCAATCACCCAATAACCGCGTTGCTGTAGGCCGCGGGCGACGCACAAGCCGATACCGCTGGAACAGCCGGTAATCAGGATGACGCGTTCATTACGAGCGGGTTTATTGCGGGAAAGGAAGGGCATAGACTTCGGTCAATTTCGTCGGATGGTGGGAAAATAACACATCATGGGTATCGTGCGTTATGTGCGGGCCAACTTAAGCCGGCTTGTGGTTCACCGGTTTGCTCGTCGATTCGACCATAGACGGGAACCTTTTCCGGGTTTGCAGCGTCCTATCTCTGAAATATGGGTGTTGGATTTAGGCGCTTGCAGTTGTCCGTGAGAAAGCGCTATGCGTGGCGATGGCGCCTAGTTGTTGTGGTTGTAGGCCTTGGTTGTGAATTATGGTTGTCAGAAATGCTTGTCAGTATTCAGTGTAAAAAATTTTCAATGTCCTGTTTTTCGGTACCCCGCATTTTAAAATGCCGGTTTCTCAAAACCCACCGGGTTCTATAAACTTCCGTTGTTATGAAAATATTTCCCTTTCCCGCTACGGGTAATCGGCAGGGCACCGCCGCGCGTTTTGACGAGTTGGTTCGGCCTCACCTGATCTATCTTTACCGCTTGGCATTCCGTTTTTGTGGCAATCAGGAAGATGCGGAGGATCTGGTGCAGGATCTGATGGTCAAACTCTACCCGCGCTGCGACGAATTGGAAAAGGTCGATAGGTTGCGGCCCTGGCTGGTTACTTCCTTGTATCGCATGTTTGTGGATGGTACTCGTCGTAAGAAGCGATCGCCTCTGGAATTGATTGATGATGAGGTTGCGTTTTACGAAGCAACTCCCAGTAATAGGCCTTCACCGGGCCAGGAATTGGCCGAGGATCAACGGATTACTCAAATTCAGGCCGCTTTCGAGCGCCTTTCGGAGGACCATCGGGTATTAATAACCTTGCATGATATCGAGGGATATCGTTTAGTTGAACTGGAAAAAATGCTGGATGTACCCGTTGGAACCTTGAAATCACGCATCCACCGGGCTCGGGCGCGGATGCGAAAAATGCTGGAACCTGCTGGGCTTAACCCTGATTTAGAAATACTTGATTAAATGAGGGAACTTTTTTGACCCACGTTGCGTGTTACAGGTCAAGAAGGAAAACGTCATGAATTGTACTGAGTTCCAACATCTATTAAATGACAGCGGTGGTGGCGACATCATGGGCGATCAGGGTGGTTTTGACGCCCATCGACGTGCTTGTGATGCCTGCCAGGTTTTGTACGAGGCCGAATGTGTCGCGGAAGCAGAGATGTTGGCTGCGTTGCGGAAGATGCCGGTGCCTGAAGCTTCAGTTGGCTTTGCTGACCGGGTGTTGGCTGCCGCTGTGACAGCTCACGCCCAGGCGGCAGGCCACCCGCGTGCTGTGGATAAAATGAAGCATCACCAACGACACGGTTTTATGCTTGGGTTTGGTAGCGCTGCGGTCGCTGGCCTGGCCCTTTGGGCGGTAGTTGGCTTATTTCCTGGGGCGCTGTCACCGATGGATGGAACCACCGGTGATCTGACCGTGGCAACGCATGAGCATGAGAGTGAGCCGGAAATCTTCATTGCCCTCAACCAGCAACAGGATATCAAACTGGCTTTTTATTCAAACGAATCCCTGAAAGGCGCCAGGATTACCATTCAGTTGCCAGAAAATGTGGCGTTGGTGGGTTATCCCGGTCGACGTACGCTGAGCTGGACTACTGATCTTAAAAAAGGTGAGAACTTGCTGCGTTTGCCAGTGGTTGCGACCCAAATCGCACGGGGTGACCTGGTGGCGAATATTGAATTTCAGGATCGAGTAAAAACCTTGACGATAGGTCTTGCGGTTAACGCGGCGGATACCTCGAGCACACCCGCGGCGGGTGGGGATAAACCCGAAGCGTTTGTGGGTTAAATCCGCTTGTTGTTTGGGGCGGGATTAAATCTGAGATATGGTCTTTGTAGGTTCGTTGTAGATTGTAAATAGAGGAGCAATTATTATGAAACTGGCGCAGACAGCTATCATCGCAGGCCTTTCATTTTTCCTGTCTACAGGAATCAGCTTCGCGGCTGATATGGATGATCTTGACCTCACCATCCGTGTCATCGAGACCGATGATGTGGAAGAAATGTACAACGAACTCAGCTTGCCAGATGCGGCTTCCGATATGGCACGTGAGCATGCAGAAGACGAGGAAGGACGTGGCCTGACTCTTGCTAACGAGGTGCGTGACCAAGAGCACGAAGCGGAGCATGAGGCCCGTGAGCAAGAGAACGAAGCTGCACATGAAGCACGTGAGCAAGAGAACGAAGCTGCACATGAAACACGTGAGCAAGAGCACGAAGCTGAGCATGAGGCACGCGAGCAGGAACACGAAACTGAGCATGATGCACGCGAGCAAGAACACGAGGCTCGACATGAGTCTGATGACATGGATGAAGAAGAACGCGAAGCGCTTGAAGAAGAACGTGAAAATCATGAAGAAGATGCCGAGGATCGAAGCGATTCTAACGAAGAGCATGATGAGGCTCATGAAGAAGAGGCCCATGAAAACGACCATGAGCAGGAACAGGCACATGAAGAAAGGGATCATTCTTTGTCACCGAAAATCTAGGGAACCGGCATTTAATTTGATTGCCTGAAATGAGTCGAAAAATCCTCCTCTTGGTTTCAAGAGGGGGATTTTTTGTGTCAGAAAGAAAAATTGTTACTGAGGTATGTTTTGTCGTGGCCGTAGTGTAGCGATAAGCAGTGCGTATTTAACAGGTGAATCATGTTGTTGGTTTCTGTAAACTGCCTCTCTATGAAAGCTCATGTTTTTGTAACGGTTTTTTTGAACGATAGCGCAATGAAGTTTCCTCGGCTTAGAACAACAGTGTGTAGTCTGATTGTCGTAATGGGGTTTTTGATGGTTGCCACGGCATTTGCCGGTTCTGCAAAAGAGAATTTTGAGCTTGGTATAAAGACCGCCACATCGGGTGATAACACCGCCGCGTTGCAATATTTTAAGAAAGCCAAGCAGGCCGGGTTGAATTCGGCGGCGCTCAAATATAACCTGGCAGTCAGTTATTACAAACTTCAACAGTATGAAAACTCCCGCAAGATTTTTTCTGAACTTACCGATATTGCTACTTTTGAGCAATTAGCCTATTTTAATCTGGGCCTGGTCGCCAATAAGCAAAAAGATGAGGCGGCAGCGATACGCTGGTTTCAGCGTGCCCATCGTAATCTCAGCAATGAAAAAATACGCAGTTTGGCGGCCGTAGCGCTGGAGCGGTTGGGAGTTTCTGCTCGCAACTTACGGCGGACAGTTTCGGACTGGACAGGTGCTGTTTCAAGTGCCCTGGTGTATGACAGCAATGTCGCCCTGGTCAATGAGGATCTACTGGGTGTGACCAGTGAAAGTGATACTGCCGTGGATCTTTCCGTGACGGCGGGTCGCTGGCTGAAGGGAAATATAAACAGTGGTGTGCGTCTGCGATTAAGCGCGCGCCTGCGAAAATACAGCAAGCTGAGTCAAAGTGATGATAGTCAGCTGAGTGTACGAGTCTTGCGTTATGACCGTCTGGGTGACTGGAAGCTGCGGCTGGGTGGCAGTTGGGACGAAATTTATTACAACGGCAGTGAGTATCAGCGTGTTGTTAGTGCTGATGTGCGTGGGCGTACCGTTTTGTCATCAGGCAATCAGTTACGGTTGCGTTATAAATTGAGTCGTATTCAGGCTACCGATTCGGTATTCGATTATCTGGATGGCTGGCGACAACAGTTTCGTATGGGTCTCCAGCAGCGTCGTGAAGCGAGCAAGTTTCGTTACTATTACCAGTTAGAATTGAATCACAGGGATGATCGTATTGGCACTATTGATCCTTTTATCAGTTATTCGCCGACACGACATACGTTGCGTGCAACGGGGTGGTGGCGTTTGGCTAGTCGGTGGTATCTGCGTCTGGATGCGCGTTTCCGTTACAGTGATTATAACGATGATAACATTCAGGTAGGAAATATTACCGAACATCGGCAGGATAGCCAGGGACGCTTGTCGGCGCGGATTAGCCGAAAGTTTGATCGACGTTGGGAATTACATGCGCAGTATATAGGTACGAATAATGATTCGAGCGTTGATCGCAGAAGCTATGACAGGTCCATCGCTAAAGTGGGCGTCAGTTGGTCTTTCTGATTCCCTGATTTGAACTGCATTTGTCGTGCGTTTGCATCGCAGCGGGTGACGTGTTTCGATGCGGCCTTGCGGGTAATTTTTTGGGGAAGGTGAATGCCGCAACGGCTTGAGGCGTTGAAGAACTGGTTGGCTGATGTGCTGAATGCCGAAGGCTATGGTTTTCAGCAGAATGGTAAACGGAAGAATGTCGACTTCCAGTTAACGCCGGCGTCTTCGGACGCGAGTTTCCGGCGTTACTTTCGCGTTACAATAAACCGAGTCAAACCTTCGCCGGATCATGTTTTCAGCGAAATTTATGCGAGAAGCGTTAGCGATTCTCCGCCTACCCTGATCGTTATGGATGCTCCCCCGGATAAAGAGCAGACGCAGCCTTTTGTGCGTATTGCGAAGATGTTGGCGGACATCGGTCTCAATGCTCCTCGAATCATCGCGCAAAACACCGAGCAGGGTTTCCTATTGTTGAGTGACCTCGACAATCAGGTTTATCTCGATGTGTTGGATGAGCAGGTTTTAAATGAGGGCGTGATCGACAGATTGTACGCCGATGCGCTGGATGCACTGTTTGTTATGCAGCGTGATGCGCCCCGTGATAGCGCAATTCTTCCTGTGTACGATGAGGCTTTATTGCAGCGTGAAATGGCGTTGTTTCGTGACTGGTATTGTGAGCAGTACCGCAAAACTGCATTTTCTTCTGAACAGTTGGCTGGGCTTGATGCTGTTTTTCAACGACTCAGTGATGCTGCGGTGGCGCAGCCGCAAGTGTTCGTGCACCGCGACTATCATTCACGAAACTTGATGCGGACGGAACAGAATAATCCCGGCATTCTGGATTTTCAGGATGCCGTCGTCGGCCCGGTGACTTATGATCTGGTGTCCCTGTTGCGTGACTGTTATATCGCCTGGCCACGTCAGCGGGTTGAACGTTGGGCACTGGATTACTTGCAGCGTGTCGCCGATGCTGGTCTCATCCCGCATGAATCCGACACGACCTATTTGCGCTGGTTTGACTGGATGGGGGTGCAGCGTCACCTTAAGGCCACGGGTATTTTTGCGCGCCTGTATTTACGCGATGGTAAAGCGGGCTATCTCGATGATATTCCGCGCACGCTCAATTATGTGCACGAGGTTTCGGCACGCTATCCCGAATTGCAAGCTTTGCAGCAACTGCTGGACGAGGTCGCGGAATGAGCCTTTCCCCTTTTCCCTTTCATCTTTTCTCTGCCCTTTTATGAAAGCCATGATTCTTGCTGCCGGCCGGGGTGTACGACTGCGTCCCTTCACCGACAAAATCCCCAAACCATTATTACCTGTGGCCGGTAAGCCTCTCATTCAATGGCACATAGAGGCGCTTCAACGGGCGGGTTTTATTGAGATCGTCATCAACCATTCCTGGTTAGGTGAACAAATTGAGGCGACCCTGGGGGATGGTGCGCAATTCGGGGTGCGTATTGTTTATTCAGCCGAGCCGGAGGGGGCACTGGAAACCGGAGGGGGGATTCATTGCGCCTTGCCGTTGCTGGCGGATGGTTTGGCCGAGCAGTTGTCCGATACGCCTTTCCTGGTTATCAATGGTGATGTGGTGACGGATATCGATTTTCGACAGTTGCCACGTCACATTGACGGGCTGGCACATTTGATCATGGTGCCGAATCCGAAGCACCACCCTCGGGGAGACTTTGTGCTGCAAGCCGGATATGTTCTTGAGCAGGGGCTTAAACAGACCGCTACGCCAAGGCTGACTTTCAGTGGTATTGGCATTTATCGTCCGCAACTTTTTGCGCCGTGCCTGGCTGGCAAGTTTCCATTGGCGCCGCTATTACGTCAGGCGATGCTTCAACATCAGGTGACCGGGGAAGTGCATTGCGGGACTTGGCTTGATGTGGGTACGGCGGATCGGTTGCATGCGGCGGAGGTTTTGCTGCACGCAAGGGACACTAAATAGGCAGTATTGTGAGCTAATGCTCACTTGTCACAAATACTCCTATTAATATCAGTAATATGTATTATACTGCCGATATCGTGTAGTCTTTTTCCTACGCTGTTGTAGGGTCGCTGAAGCTACTGCTAGTACGCTGGGTTTCAAGGGGTTGATATTAAAAATGATTAAAGTGATGGTTGTTGATGATCACGAGCTGGTGCGCACCGGGATCACCCGGATATTGAATGATGCGCCTGGCATCCGGGTCGTGGCCGAAGCCGCTAGTGGTGAAGAGGCCCTTAAGGTAGTGCGTCAGAAAGCCCCCGACGTCTTGTTGATGGATGTTAGCATGCCGGGGATTGGCGGCATGGAAGCGACACGTAAACTGGTGCAGTCTGACCCTTCGCTGAAGGTCATTGTGGTTTCCGTGCATGCCGATGAACCCTACCCCAGCCGGATGTTGCAAGCCGGTGCCTCGGGTTATCTCACCAAGGGCTGTGCCGTTGACGAGATTGTTGCGGCCATAAAGACGGTGCATGGCGGTGAACGCTACATCGGTGCCGATATTGCCCAGAAACTGGCCTTGAAAATGACCCCGGGGGGTGAAATTTCGCCTTTTGATGCACTCTCACCGCGCGAGATGCAGGTCATGTTGATGTTAACTCAGGGCCAACGATTACAAGTAATTTCCGATAAGCTGTGCCTGAGTCCCAAGACGGTCAGCACATATCGTCACCGTTTGTACGAAAAACTGCGGGTAGACAGTGATGTCGATCTGGCACGCCTAGCGATGAATTACGGCATTATTGAGTCCGCCGCAGATTTCACCACTCAGTGAGTCGCAATGCCGCAGGGACGTCATATTCCTGCGCGCTCACTGCCACAATCTATTTTCCAGCACTCTTCGCTCATTAAGGCTTTTGTCATCCTGTTCTAAGCCCGTTTATGGCGAACGTTGGCAGATATTGTCTGTCGTATATAGGCGACAGTTGTAAGGTGCGCTTGGTGGCCAATGCAGACTCGGGCTATTATCATGCAAAATCGGCGTGAGGACAGATGGCAGATTAGGAAACCTGTGCCGCTTTGCGCGTGACGAGCATTTATCAAATACCATCATGAGCCAGAATGCCGCCCTGAGAATTTGAAATCGAGGAGTTACCGTAGCATGATTATTCGTTTTCCAAACCGTGTGAAAATATCGGCGTTCTGTCTTGCCGCCCTGTTTCTGGTGAATACAAACCTGCACGCCGAGTCTGTCGACTTTGCGCTGCTCGATATGAAGGGTGTGGAACATAAATTATCGGATTATCAGGGCAAATGGGTGGTGGTAAATTATTGGGCGACATGGTGTCCGCCGTGCCTCACGGAAATTCCAGAACTGGTGGATTTTCACGAAGAGCACAAAGAAAAGAATGCGGTGGTCTTGGGTGTCAATTTTGAGGACATCAGTCTGAATGGTTTGAAACAATTTTCTGAAGAATATTTTATGAATTATCCCGTGCTGCGAACCAAGCCCGGCCCAAATTCGGCCTTGGGCCCTATTCCGGGTCTGCCAACAACCTTTCTGGTATCACCCACGGGAGAAGTGGTTGCCCGTCAGGTCGGTCCCATTACGGCAAAGTTGATTACCGATTTTATTGCGCAACAGACTGCTGAATAAGTGTGGATGTTGTTTCGAGGCAGTAGTGACAGGTCGTTATTTAAATATGAAAAGTCTGTCTAATTATCGTTATTGTGTCACGTTTCTCCTGTTATTATTGTCAGGCATTAGTGTCGTGCAGGCCGCCGTTGGAAAAGATCCCTACAGTTATTTTTTTAATGAGAGCTGGGGGCAGTTTTCGGAGGAACTGGAAAAGGCCCGCGCAGAAGGCAAGAAAGGCATCTTGCTTTTTTTTGAGTTGGATGAATGCCCATTTTGTCATCGGATGAAAACCACGGTATTGAATCAGCCGGAAGTACAGGCCTTTTATCGCCAGCATTTTTTAAGCTTTAGTGTTGATATTGAAGGCGACGTGGAAATGACCGATTTCAACGGAAACCGTACGACGCAAAAAATATTTTCCGAAAAAGATAATCGCGTGCGCGCGACACCGGTATTTGCCTTTTATGATTTGCAGGGAAAACAGATCGTGCGCTACACCGGGGCAACCTCGGGTGTTGATGAATTTCTCTTGTTAGGAAAATTTGTCGCGCAAGGGATTTATAAAAAAATGTATTTTACTCAATATAAACGCCAGCAAGCCAGGGCCGCACGACAGGTGCAATGAATTTGTTGAATGACGAATGCCGGAGCATTAAAAGGCGCGGCATATTGTTGTTGGTTTTTCTGATGCTGTTGTGTCTGTTCCCGTTTTCGGGAGCGATGGGTGCTGAGCAGGAAGCCTGGCCCGAAGATTTAACCCTGTCATATGCGCTTGCTCAAGCCAGCGGAAAGCATCCAACATTACAAATCGCATCATCAAACGTTGATCAGGCGCGGGCATTGTTGCGTGGAGTCGATGCGCAAACCCGTCTGCAAAGCCAGCTGTCTGCCCGCTTACGTTGGGTTGATCCACCGGCTATCGCGCTTGATCAGTCACAGGACGATCATCGTTTAAGTCTTTCCATTGATAAACCCTTGTACGATTTTGGACGCAGTTCGGCGCAACTGGCCGCAGGCAATGCCGCGATATTAAGTGCACAACAGCGTTTTCAGGATGCGCAGAATCAACACCGCATTGCTATACTGGCGGCATTTTTCGAAGTGATCCTGGCTGACCTGGCCTATGCCCGTGATAACGAAGATATGTCGATGGGCTATGTGCGTCTGGATCGTGCGCGGCAACGCAATGAGCTGGGCCAATTGTCGGACATCGAATTGCTGGCGGCGCGCAGTGAATACCAAACGATGCGGGTGCAGCGTTATCGCAGCAGTAGTGCGCAACGCAGTACCCGCGCCCATCTAGCAAATGTGTTGAATCGCCCCGGGCAATTGCCGGCTGAATTGCAGCTGCCGAGATTGACGGTTCTGCAACGTAGTATTCCGGAAGACGTTGATGCCTGGTTGACCGAGGCCGAGCAGAACAACGCATTGCTGTCTGCCTATCAGCTGCGCGTTAAACAGGCGCATGAGCAACTGAATGTGGCCAGAGCCAGCGATAATCCTAGCTTGAGCGCGAATGCCGAAATTTCACGTCACTCGCGTGAGACCAGTGGCAGGGACAACTGGCGCGCGGGAGTTTTGCTTAACGTACCGATCATCAGCGGGGGGCGCAATGCCGCCGAGCGAGCTGAACAGCGTGCAAAAATTATCAAAGTTCGCGCTGAGCTGGAACAGCACTGGCGCGACGTTTCGCAGGCGATACTGGAAATATGGGGCGAGTTGCATGTGCTGAAGGTTGCCCAAGAAAGTGCTCAAATTGATACAGAATATCGAGATTTGTATCTTGATCGAAGTCGTGTTTTGTATGAGTTGGAGGTTAAATCAGATTTAGGCGACGCCATGGTAAAAACCACCGCGGTACGTTATCAAGCCACCAAAACAAATTTTATGATGGCCTTGTCCTGGGCGCGCCTCGATGCCTTGTTGGGGCGAGTGGTATTTGCTGAGCAATCGAGTTCGTCATCGGCGAAAATGGAGAATCCACCATGACATCTACTTTTCTGTGTTGGCATAACATGAATTCGTTACCTCATTTTTTGGGACGCGTGTTGCGATGTGCATTTCGATACCGCTTGCAGAGGACGACACGAAATGTGCCGCAAAAGTGTTTATTTTTCGTTGCGGGACTCAGCATTATTTTTTCTGGCCTGTTGTGTGCTGAAGAGTTGGATGCAACATTGCACTGGGCCAATAAAGCCCCGCTCAGTACCCCGGTGTCGGGGGTGGTGGAAACAGTGCATGTGGCGGCCGGTGACTTTGTGAAAAAAGGTGCTGTGCTGATGGCCCTGGATGACAGAATTTTACGCGCATGCAGATTGGCGCATAGCGCTGAATTAAAACGCGCAAAGAATGATCGGGATGAAGCAGAGCGTGAGCTGGGACGGACTCAGGAATTGTATGACAGAACTTTGATTTCTGTCCATGATCTGGAGCTGGCCGTGATTCAGCGCGATGCCGCCGCGGCAAAATATCAGATGGCACAAGCTGCATTGGTGAAGGCTGACATCGACCTTTGGCATGCACAAGTGAGAGCGCCTTTTGATGCCTGGGTGATGAAACGCGATGTGGCTGTTGGCCAAACCATTGTCAGTCGTTTGCAGGTGACACCGATATTTGAATTGGTCGAGGCCAGCGTGATGCTGGCACGCGCACAGCTTACGGCAAAGCAGCTGTCCACCCTGCGCAAGTCAGGCAAGGCAATGGTGGTGGTGGATGGAAAAACATACCAGGGAACGATTCACTATATTGCACTGGAACCTTCTGCCCAGGCTTTGCAACGATATGCCGTTGACGTGACGTTTAATTCCGGCAACACCTTGTTGCGTGCGGGTTTGCCGGCCAAGGTGAATTTTCAATGAAGCTGTGTGTGCGCTGCGTGGTGTCCGGACGTGTGCAGGGCGTTTTTTATCGTGCCTCTGCCCGGCACGAGGCAGAACAGCTTGGCATATCCGGCTATGCGCGTAACCTGGTGAACGGCTCGGTGGAAGTATTGGCTTGCGGCAAAAAAAGCGCAGTGGAAGATTTGTGTGCCTGGTTGGCAAAAGGCCCAAAACATGCCCGCGTCAGTAATGTCGTTTGTGAAAATGCCGAACCCGAAGTGTCATCCGGCTACGGCCCGGACTTTCGTATTGAATAACGTTGCTTACTCGTGATGCGGCAAATACAGGCCATAAAATGAAAATTCGCTACCAGGATATAACGGAATTTGTGACGCGTGATGGTTCTTTCATCCGAGAACTCATGCATCCCGGCCAACATGCGCAGCAGACGGGTAGTGCGAAACAGAGTTTGGCCGAGGCCACGGTGTTGCCGGGTATCTCCACTCGATTGCACCGACACCACCGCAGTGAAGAGCTTTATCACATCACCGTAGGGCAAGGACGTATGACCTTGGCGGATGACGATTTTGATGTCGTGGTCGGCGATACGGTGTGTATTCCACCGGGTACACCACATTGTATTAAAAACACCGGTGATCGCGAGCTGAAAATTTTATGCTGTTGCACACCCGCCTATGCCGATGATGATACTGAATTACTGGAATAGGTTGTTGGAATAGATTGTTGGAATATAACCGGTGGAACTCAATGTTTCACCGCCGCGGTTTTTTGTTGGTAGCTGTTTATTGCCATTTTCCTCTGTATTGATTTCTGTCGTGTTTGTTGTGTTTGTTGTGTTTGTCTTTTCTGTTCTTTCGTAATTTCCGCGGGACTTCTTTGCGGTTTGCCGCGCGCCAGGTTCCGTTTAATTTGTGGGTTGACTGCCAGCTGCCGCGGTACTGGCGGAAGTAGCGATCATTGTAATAATAAAGACCCGGTCGTTTGTCGATGATGTATGCGCCGATGTCGGAATCGTAGCTGAGGTCGTGGCCATTGTGGTGGCGACGATGTCCGTGTTGCGGTGCTTGATGCTGCTCCCTGTGGTGTCCGTTATCATGTTTGTTGTCGCGACGATGTCTTTTGGAATAACGGTCTTTGTCGCGGTGTTTTGCCATTTTGAGTTTGCGCGGAATATCATTGCCGAGCGCGGGTCGCCAGGTACCTTCCAGGCGATTGGTGATTTGCCAGCTATCAGCGTAGTAACGCATGTAGTGGTCATTGTAGAAATACAGACCGGGACTGTTGATCACCACATAGGCTCCGAATCCGGTGTCATAGCGCAGGTCATGATCAAAGTGGCGGTAACGATAGCCATGGGCCGGTGCATGGGGTGGTGGCCCGCGGTGAGTGATGATAGTGGTGCTGCTATAGCGGTGGGTTTCGGCCGGGATGACCAGCAGGCCTCGACCGTAGCAGCCGCCAAGGGAGGCAAGAGAAAGGGCAATTAACAGGATGTAAACATGCTTTCTGTTCATGAGGCGCTCCTGACTTATTTGACGGGCCTGTTGTTACGACCGTATGTTACGACCGCAATACATGAGGATCGTTGTCGGGTATTGTCGGTCTTCACTCTAAACTAGTCGCCCGAAGCTTAACGTGACCTGAACCAGCGTTTGCGCAGGATGTCGAAAACGCGGTTGGGGTACCACACTTTGCCCAGGCTGCCGTTGTAGCGGGCCAGGGCGCGCTGAAAATCACCCTTTTCTCTTTCGAGGTAGTGTTTGAGGATGGTGCAGCCGAAACGCAGGTTGGTCCGAACATCGAACAGGTTGTCGCCAGCTTGGGGAATCTCCTTGAGCCAAAAGGGCATAATCTGCATCAGCCCGCGGGCACCAGCGTGGGAGATGGCCCAGCGGTCAAAGTTACTCTCGGTGTTGATCACCGCCAGCACCAGCTCCGGGGCGAGATCGGCGCGCTTGGCCTCGTAGTGAATATTCTTCAGCAATTCCAGGCGCTCGGCGTCATTGGGTACGCGGGATTTGAGACGGGTGGACATGTCCATCAGCCAGACCTCGGCCTCGAAGCGATCCTCAAAACTGTCGGACTCACCGATGGCTTTTTCCAGCACACTTCGCAGGTTTGCATCGGGCCGTTCCTGAGTGGCCGCTGGTGTTGCGGCGGCGGTCAAAAGTAACAATAAACAGAACGCAGGACGCAATAACCACAGGGCATTGCGTCGTGTGCAAGCCTCGCCAAACAGCCGAGGAGGGCAAGCAGAAGAGTGAGTGACCGTCATGTTGTTTTTGTCGACTTGGCGATTTTTTCCTTGAGGAAATTGATCACATTCGTCAACTCGACATCCTGTTTGTCGGCATCTTTGCGTCCTTTATATTCGATATTGCCGGCATCCAGTCCACGTTCACCCAATACCAGCCGATGTGGAATGCCGACCAGCTCCATGTCGGCGAACATCACTCCGGGGCGTTCCTTGCGATCATCCAGCAGCACCTCAAAGCCGGCGGCTTGTAGCTCATCGTGCAGTTGCTCCACGGCCTCGCGTACCCGTTGTGACTTGTGCAGGTTCATAGGCACCAGCGCAATCTGGAAAGGCGCGATGGCCTCAGGCCAGATGATACCGCTGTTGTCGTGATTCTGCTCGATGGCGGCGGCTACCACGCGTGACACACCGATGCCGTAGCAGCCCATGGTCATCACCGTGGCCTTGCCGTTTTCGTCCAGCACTGTGGCTTTCATGGCCTCAGCGTATTTCTGGCCGAGTTGGAAAATGTGTCCCACCTCGATGCCGCGTTTGATGGACAGGGTGCCTTTACCGTTGGGGCTGGGGTCACCTTCCACTACGCTGCGCAGGTCGGCGACCTCGGGCAGCGGCAGGTCGCGCTCCCAGTTGATGCCGAAATAGTGTTTGTCGTCCACATTGGCACCGGCGCTGAAATCGCTCATGGCCGCTACTGTGCGGTCGGCGATGCAGGGAATGGTTAATTTCACTGGTCCCAGAGAGCCGGGTCCGGCACTGATGGCGGCGCGGATTTTCTCCTCGCTGGCGAACTCCAGCGGCGTGGCTACTTGCGGCAGCTTTTCCGCCTTGATGCTATTGAGTTCGTGGTCACCGCGTACCAGCAATGCGACCAGCTCGCTGTTGGAGGCTTCGCTGGCATGAACGATGAGGGTTTTGACGGTTTTTTCGATGGGCAGGTTAAATTGTGTCACCAGCTCGTCGATGGTCTTGGCCTTCGGTGTATCGACCAGGGTCATTTTCACGTTCGCGGCCGGGCGTTCCCCGGTCGGTGCTAGCGCTTCGGCCAGCTCTACATTGGCGGCGTAATCGCTGTCGCTGGAGAAGGCGATGGCATCTTCACCGGACTCGGCCAGTACGTGGAATTCGTGCGAGGCGTTGCCGCCGATGGAGCCGGGGTCGGCCTGCACCGGGCGGAAATCGAGGCCCAGGCGGGTGAAGATGCGAGTGTAGGCTTCGAACATGCGGTCGTAGGTTTGTTGCAGTGAGTCTTGTGTGGCGTGAAACGAATAAGCGTCTTTCATCAGAAATTCACGGGCACGCATGATGCCAAAACGGGGCCGGGTTTCATCGCGGAATTTGGTTTGAATCTGGTAGAAAGTGGCGGGCAGCTGTTTATAGCTGCGCAGTTCGCGGCGGCACAGGTCGGTGATCACCTCCTCGTGGGTAGGGCCAAAACAGAATTCGCGGTTGTGACGATCGCGTAGCCGCAGCAGTTCACTGCCATATTGTTCCCAGCGACCGGACTCCTGCCACAGTTCCGAGGGCTGAATCGCCGGCATTAGCAGCTCCTGTGCTCCGGCACGATCCATTTCCGCGCGCACGATGGCCTCGACTTTTCTTAAGACTCGCAATCCCATCGGTAGCCAGGTGTACAGACCTGCAGCCAGTTTGCGAATCATCCCCGCGCGCAGCATGAGCTGGTGGCTGATGATCTCGGCATCGGCAGGGGTTTCTTTTTGGGTGGCGAGCAAAAACTGTGAGGTGCGCATGAATACCTACTTGTGACGTTGAGTTGAGACTTTGGGTTAAAAAACAGGGTTAAAAAACAGGGTTGAAAAGCAGAATTAAGAATCAGGGCGAAATTGTAGCGGTAAGCGGCGGCCGCGCCAATGTTTACTGTGGCGGTCACAGGGGTGTGGTTTTGTTTGAATACGGTCAGGTCGGTTGGAATGGGCCTGTGAGCTTCAACAAATCAACCCTTCCAGCCGCTGTCGTGGTATTGGCCGCTCACTTGAAGTGTCCGGGTTAGTGGGGATCGCTAGCCAGAAATAATCATGCCGTCGTATTGTTTTGCATTCAGGCGGTAAAAATCTCCGTTCGTGTTTTGCCTTTGCATCGGGTGATGTGAAGCGTTAACCAAATTGATAGGTCGGCAGTGAAAAACTGAAAGTGGTGCCGTGGTCAACTTTGCTCGCGGCCTGGATGTTGCTGCCGTGTAAATCAATGATGCGTTTGGCGATGGACAGGCCCAGCCCGGCATTTTTTGCGCAGGCGGTGCGGGTTTTTTCCAGCCGATAAAAGCGTTCAAAGATGTGACCTATTTCGTCTTCGGGGATTCCCTGGCCGGTGTCGGCGACTTTGATCATGATGTTATCGGATTCCCCGGTGAGCGACAGTGTGATCTGGCCGCCGGGGGGAGTGTAACGCAGGGCGTTGCCAATCAGGTTGTCCAGCACACGTTGTATCAGACCAATATCGCCGTAAGCGTAGGGCAGGTCGTTGACGAAGTTGGATTTGATGGTGACGTTGTGTTTTTCGGCTTCGAGCTTGAATTTGTGGATGATGTCATGCACCAGCTCGGTGAGGGAAAAAGGCTCGACGTTGAGTACAGTTTCGCTGGAATCGAGTTTGGCCAGTTCAAACAAATCACTCACCAGTGTGTTGAGACGGGTGCTTTGTGCAATGGCGATTGCCAGGTATTGCCGGCGCTCTTCTATGTTGAGCGAGGCATCTTTTAACAACAGTGTTTCCAGGTAGCCGTGCAACGAGGTGAGTGGGGTGCGCAGATCATGCGAGACATTGGCAACCATCTCTCGACGCTTGGCATCGGTTTGCAATAATGCTTCCATTTGCTGGTCAATGCGGTCGGCCATCAAGTTGAAGTTAATGCCCAGCCGGTCGATTTCATCTGTGGAGTGTTCTGCGACGGGATAGCGCTGTGTGGGATTTTTGGACGATTGTGTGGGCGATGGATTACTGGCTTTGCCGTAGTCGGCCATGATGCGTGACAGACGCCGCAGGCGACGTGTCAATAAAGCAAAGGCGGTCAGACCTGCGGCCAGGGCGAACAGTAAGCTGACGCCGAGCCCGGTGGTGGTAAATTGTAAAATGTAACTGCCTTTGATCATGTCGGTGACACTGTCAAAGGCTTCGCCTTCAAGAATCACGTATAGATAACCCGCAGGTTTGTTGGGGCTGTCACCAGGAATAGGGGCTGCGGAAAATACCTTTTGTCGTGCTGCCTGGCCCGTGCCGCGAGGGTCGTCACCCATCAAGGGGTAAGTGGCATTACCTGCGAGAAATTGCTGAATCGGTGTCAGTGATACGGACTGGCGTTTGACGTGACCTTCCGGTGCAGAGAAGGCGAGGATGTTTCCGGTTGCATCGAGCAGATACAATTCGATGCTGGGATTGATCACCATCAGCCAGTGAAACAGGGATTCCAGGGCTTTTTGATTCACTTGCAGTGAGCCTTGTTGGGAGGCTTGTTGTCCCGTCGAATTCTGTGTCGCACTTTGTTTTTTAAACAAAGGCTCTTCGGCCACAATGTGTTCTGCCAGCGCAACGTTAAGTTTTTGGGTCAGTTCCTGCTGATACATCTCTGCTGAGTACAACACCATGCTGTAGACCACGTAGCCGATGATGATGAAGAGGGAAAATAAAACGGCGGCGATACGGCTGTATAGAGTACGAAACATAATCTTGTCTCTGTTTGTATTTTTCTGGTAGGTGATTAATCGACGGTATTTGGGCTTGGTTTATGGAAGCTCAAGTTGATCAGAAAATTTATAACCGACGCCCCACACAGTGAGGATGTAGCTGGGGGAGGAGGGGATTTCTTCAATCTTTGAGCGGAGTCGATTGATGTGTGAATTGACGGTGTGCTCATAGCCCTCATGACCATAGCCCCACACGCTATCCAGTAGTTGACAGCGGGTGAAGACCTGGCCGGGGTGAGTGGCAAAGTGCCACAACAAATCGAACTCGCGCGCGGTGAGGTCGATGGGCTTGTCGGCAATAGTGACGTGTCTTTTGGTCTGATCAAGAAAAAGTTCGCCAGCGCGCAGTTCTTTGGCCACGGAGCTGCTTGTGTCGCGTGTTTCTGCGCGGCGCAGAATGGCTTTGGCACGGGCGACCAGCTCGCGCACACTGAACGGTTTGGGTAGGTAATCATCGGCCCCCATTTCCAGGCCGACGATACGATCCAGCTCGGCGCTTTTGGCGGTCAGCATCAGAATCGGGGTGTTGTTGTCGGTGCCACGCAGGCGACGGCAGATTTCCAGGCCATCGATGCCCGGCAGCATCAGGTCGAGGATGATGAGGTCGAAGCGTTTCTTTTGTGCCAGTGACAGGCCGACATTGCCATCGCTGGCCACTTGCACTTCGGCCCCCAGGTCCTGCAGGTGCATGGACACCAATTTGGCAATATCATAATTGTCTTCGACGACTAAAAACTGTTTCATGCGAGCTTTACTCATTTAAACATCCATTATCTGTAGGGAAGTTTAGTTGTCAGATGTCACGAAACCATCACGTGTTGGTTTATGTCCGTTATCCCGTGGGTTTGCGCTGCTCGGGACGCAGTGTGGTGGTGTAATACTCTTCGGCAAGATCCGGATCGACGGGTTTTTGCTGGTCATCGATCAGAGGGTATTCGCCGTCATTCCAGCCGCGCAGTCCGGTTTTGAGGGAGCGCACTTGGCTGAAGCCCATTTGTGACAGGGTATCCGCAGCCAGAGCGCTACGTCGGCCGGAGCGGCAGATGACCACGATATTGCGTGTCCTGCCAGCGGCCAGTTCCGGTACGGTGTCGTCGTAATCATATTCACAGGCGGATTCGAGAATGCCGCGTGCCACGTTCAGGGAATCCGGAATGTGGGCACGGGTGAACTCGTCGGGTTCGCTGACGTCGATGAGCAGCAAGTCCTTGTCGGCCTCCAGTTCGTCGGCCAAATCCCAGGGGAACACTTCCTGCACGTGTTTGAGGCAATCATTGACCAGTTCGTCGTAGCTTTTCACGGGTGTTTATTGAGTGATTTAATTGATGGGGATACGGCGTCGGCCCAGGCCTTGTTCGACGGCAATTACGGCGGCTTCCACACGTGAGCTGACCCCCAGTTTTCGGAGTATCGCTTTGACATGCAATTTAACGGTGCCGTCGGTAATGCCCAGTTCACGCGCGATCACTTTGTTGCTTTGACCGATGGCCAAGTGTTCGATGATTTCGGTTTCGCGTGGGGTGAGATCCGAGAGAGGGGTCTTGATTTCGATTTCATCGGTATTGCCTTGTAAGGCCCGAGCCAGGGTGCCGGCGAGTTGGGGAGCGACTACGGTCTCGCCCTTGACGATATTGTGCAGGGCGGCTACCAGTTCCTCCGGGTCCATGTCTTTGAGCAGATAACCCTGGGCGCCATTGCGCAGGGATTCCACCAGATCGCGGTCTTCATTGCTGGTGGTGAGCATGGAAATGGGCACCGTGACCCCGGCACTGCGCAGACGCTTCAGCACTTCCAGCCCATCCATATCCGGCATGCGCATATCCAGCAGGATGACATCCGGATTGGCTTCGTCGACGATGTCCAAACCCTCCTGGCCGGTATTGACGTCAGCAATGACTTCGATGCCACTGCGTTCCAGCAAATTTTTCAGGCCCAGACGGAACAGGGTGTGATCATCAATTAATTGTACTTTCATTGTTTTTACATTATTTTCGCGTTGTTTTAGGTTGTTGCTTCCGGTCATCGATTTTTTGCCAGTATTCCTAGGCATGCTGTAAGTTTAGCGGAATATGGCTTTTTTGCGAAATTGGCGCTGTCGTGGGTAGAGATGCCGCCACTATTTTTTTGCAGGGCCGTCTGCATGGTGTAATTCCAGCTCGATACGTGTGCCCTCGCCAGGATCGCTTTCTATGGTTAGCTCAGCGCCGATGCGTTGGGCCCGTTCCCGCATAATGGTCAAGCCAACATGTTCACCCGGTTGCGCACTACTGACGTCAGCGACGATACCCTTGCCATCATCTTCGACCAGAAGATGGAAATGTTGGTCTTGGGAATAGCTTAATAATACTCGAACATGTTTGGCATCGCTGTGTTTTCGAATGTTGGTTAATGCTTCCTGAAGGATGTGCAGCAGGTGAACTTCCAGTACCGGCGGAAGGCGTAAATCCGGACATTCATTTTGGAAAAACACCTGAATGTTGGCTTGATTCCTGAAACGTTCGATGAGGCCTTCAGTCGCGGGTATTAAGCCGCGTTCATCCATGCGAATGCGGAAGTGTGAGAGTAATTCACGGAGCTCGAAGTTGGCATCATCCAGTTCCGATTTGATCTGTTCGACCTCATTTTCTGCATCTTTTGATACACCCAGGCTGCCTTTGTTTTCCTGAAGCAGGGTTTTTTGCAGCATGCTGACGCGGAAGCGCAGGCTGGCCAGGGTCTGTGCCAGTGAGTCATGTAATTCATGGGCAAGCATGGTGCGCTCTTGCATTATGGAGAGCCGATGCGACTCTTCTTCCCAGTGTGATTTGGTAATCGCCATGCTCAGGTGTTGACCGATATTGGTCAGAATATCCTTGATGTCTTCACGCTCGGTGAGTCCCAGCTTTTCCACAAATAAATTATAAATGCCCAGAGTGCGGTTATTGTAACGCAGAGGGATCGCAATGTTTTCAAGCGTGTTGCCGGCGAACAACAGTTCGCTAACGATGTTTTTACAGTTCTTGAATTGATTTTTACAGAGCAGCATATTTTTAGAAAATTCCTGCGCACACAGGCAATGTTCAATGGGTACGGAACGAATTTTCTCGATGATGTTTTCATCGAGACCCACACTGCCCACCAAACGCATTTGATGGTCGTCAGTGATCAAACGTACGGTGCCGGCATGGGCATAGACGATTTCGGTCAAGGTGTTGAGGAAGGCGATGAGCAGTTCGTCAATATCTTTCGCGGAATTACTGCGCGCCGCCACGTCATACAGGATTTCCAGTGAACGGGTTTTACGTTGCAGGGTGATGGTCTGGCGGTTGACCCGGTCATCCATCTCACGGGTCAGGGATCGCAGCGACTCGCCCAGTTTGTTGATATCTTTTGCCAGCGCAGAAAACTCACCCTGTTCAGGTTGTGGAACCCGTGCGGAAAGATCGCCGCTCAACATGCTCTGCGCCCAGTCACGCAACAGGGCGAGCGGTGTCAGCAGACGGGTTTTCACACAATGTAAGATACGTGACAGGAGCAGCAGGCCGATGCCGGTCAGGGTGAGCTGAACGATAAAAAAGATATCCTGCTGGGCAGGCCAAAAGTAAACGCCAAAGCTGGATGAAATAATAGTTAAAAAGATGAACGCCAGGCCGGCCAGCGGGCCATAGAGTTCACTAGTGACCATGCCGCGGGAACCCTTGGCATGAGGGGTGATGTTGTTACTGGTGTTGTTGCTGGTGTTGTTGCTGGTGTTGTTGCTGACATTGTTGCTGACATTGTTGCTGGTGTTGTTACTGGTGTTGTTACTGGT
>CAYNYJ010000042.1:0-30265 GCA_964401355.1 uncultured Ectothiorhodospiraceae bacterium
AATCAGTTGGTATTGCTGTGAAAGTTAACGGGACAGCAGTGACACTGTTTGATAAAACCAATCCTTGTCGACAAAAGCGAACTGGCGCACAAAGGGAAAAATCGCGATGTCCGCTACGGTGATCTGGTCATTGATCAAATACTTCGTTGCCGTTAACCGGGCTTCCAGTTTCGCAAGAAACGCTTCACCTTGTGCCCGATAATGTTCTGCGGAATGTTGCGGGTGTCTTTCGTGATATTTATATTGATCCAACGCTTGTTTAAACGACGAATCATTTTCATCGATGAGTCGTTCAGAAATCTCCAGCAACTTTTTATTGCTGGGCCGCCATTGTTCCGGATCGTTGACGGAGAGCGCCCAGGAAATTATATCCCGGCTTTCATCGATCACGGTTTTATCCGGCAGCACGAGTACCGGCACGGTGCCTTTCGGTGAATACTCCAACATGGATTTCGGTTTGTTGGACAACAGCACTTCGCGCAATTCCACGTCGATGCCGCTGTAGGTAATGGCCATGCGCGCTCGCATCGCGTAGGGGCAGCGTCGAAAGGAATATAGAATGGGTTTCGCTGTTGAGTACTGTTTCAAAACATTTCCTGTGGGTCCACATCCATCGACCATCTCACCTTGCGACCCAGCTTTGAACGCTCCAGTTGTTGCAACCACGGCCCCAGTAAATGATGCAACGGGGCACGCTCCGCCGATTGTAATAATAGCTGCGCACGAATACGCCCGGCTCGGCGCTCCATGGGCGCAGGAATGGGGCCGAGCAATTGCACGCCTGTGATGCCCCCTTCAGAGCCGTTCACTTTGATGATGGCTTCCGCCAGTTGGCGTGCATGTTCCAGAAATTGCATCGGCAACTGTCCATCCACGGCTTCGGCCCGCAGCAACGCCATAAAATTATACGGGGCCAGTTGCGCTTGCCGCCGCTCTTCCAACGCGGACTTGGCAAACGCGGAGTAACCCTTTTGCAACAACACTTGCAGCAACGGGTGATCTGGATGATGGGTTTGGATCAACACTTGCCCCGGCTTTTCGGCCCTGCCAGCGCGACCGGCCACTTGCACGATGAGCTGCGCCATGCGCTCGGTGGCACGAAAGTCCGCGCTGAACAGTCCTTGGTCAATGTCCACGATACCCACCAGGGTCACATCCGGAAAATGGTGTCCTTTGGCGAGCATTTGGGTGCCGACCAAAATGCGACTGCTGCCATCGTGTACGCTGTCCAGCAGCGATTGCATCGCGCCTTTGCGACGCGTGGTATCACGGTCGATACGGATAATGCCGGTGTCGGGAAACTGGCGACGCAGGGCTTGCTCCAAACGTTCGGTGCCAGCACCCACCGGTCGCAGTTCGGTGCTTTCGCATTCGGGGCAGTGCGGGTCGGCGCGCCGTTCGCAACCACAATGATGGCAGCGCAGGCGGGAATTGCCACTTCCCTTGTAAGAAAACAAGGTCATGTTCGCATCGCAGCGCTGGCATTTGGCCACCCAGCCGCAGTCATGGCACAGCATGGTCGGCGCAAAGCCACGGCGATTCAAAAACACCAACGCCTGACCGCCCGCATCAACATGGCGACGAATAGCATTCACCAGCGCCATGGACAGGCCATCGAACATAGGTTGCTTGCGCACGTCGAGCACCGCAATATCCGGGTGACTAGCGGCACCGGCCCGCTCCCGTAACACTAACTTCGAATAGCGTCCCTGGTTGACATTGTGCAAACTTTCCAGCGAGGGGGTGGCAGTGCCCAGCACCACCGGCAGCCCTTCGAGCTGGGCCCGCTTGACCGCCACATCGCGCGCGGAATATCGAAATCCTTCCTGCTGTTTGAAAGAAATATCATGTTCTTCGTCGAGAATAATCAGCCCCAGTTTGGGCAGCGGCGTGAACACCGCCGAACGGGTGCCAATGACAATGGGCGCAATACCTTCGCGCGCCGACTGCCAGGCACACAGCCGCTCGCGGTCGGACAGCCCCGAATGCAACACCGCGATAGGCACCGCAAAACGCTCACTGAAACGCGCCAGCAATTGCGGGGTCAGGCCGATCTCGGGCACCAGCACCAGCACCTGTTCACCCCGCGCCAGCACACGCTCGATCAACGACAAATAGACCTCGGTTTTGCCGCTGCCGGTGACGCCATCGACCAGGGAAACCGCAAAGCGGCCCAACTGATGGCTAATGTGCTCGACGGCCTGGGCCTGAGCAGTATGCAACTTTGGTCCTTTTATCGGCGGCTTGCCACTCGCCATCGGCAGACAGGGGCGCTCCAAAACGTCCACCCAGCCCTTCTCCACCAGCTTGCGCATCACCGGCCGCCAGTGGGCCTGCACCGCGTCGATATCTTTGGCGAGCAGCCCCGTTTCACTGTTGGCCAGCAATTGCTGCAAGGCCAGTTGTCGGGGTGCCCGTGACAGCTCTCCCGCATCCCCTTCGCGCCCTGTCGCGCTGAGTTGCCAAACGGCTTCACCTTTAAGGGCCGCGCTCAGGGCATTGAGGTCATCCTGCCGCAACAGACCCGGCAAGGCGTTGCTCACCACTTCGCCAATGGGGTGCTGATAATAGGCACTGGCCCAGCGCAACAGTGACAATAGCTCGGGGGAAAACAGCGGGCGCTCATCCAGCACCGCCTGCACCGCCTTGAGGCGATTTGCAGGCACCTCGGTGGTATCGCGTATTTCCAGCAGTAAGGCGATGGTCGTGGTGCGACCAAATGACACACGCACACGCACCCCGGGGACGATATCGCCATCCACGCCCGGATTCACTGGAGGCAGGTAATCAAAACTTCGGCGCAACGGAGAGGGCACGGCGAGATGGTAATAAATGTTTGAGGCGGACATCCGCGCCACTTTATCAGACGTGCCCGCCACCCAAAACCGATGTCCCCTAATTTATTCACTGAAGCAGCGTCTAGTCACAGTTTCGATACAAGCGCTTACGTCCCAGGACTCATTGAATTTATGCGCAGACAGCGCTAACCCTCTGTCATAAAACTGCTTTGCCATTTATCCACAAAACCTGTGGATAACTTTGTGGACAAGCTCTGTAAAAAGGCCTTTTGCACTGCAATACTCGTATCGCGCCTGGATTGGTTAAATTTTGATCATGCTATTAAATTCATTAAAAATCAAAGTGTTACACCCTATCAATGACTTAGCGCCAATTTCCAAAATGAAAGCACCTATCACATGAAGCTGTCATTAGACTTTGTGAATAAGAAAAATAATTCTTGACTCTTTTAAAGATAAGCGCAGCAAGGCTTTGTTCAGATTTCACGATTTACCCTCGCTTTTAGCACTCGCACGCGCCACACATCCCTTTTGACTCCGGGCGAAAATCCAATCCAAAACCGGCAAGCTTTTAGCCCTAAAAAGAGGTTAAAATGCCCCCGCATGAACCGCCAAATACGACACGACATCTTTCAACGTTTACGGGAACACAATCCGCAACCCACCACCGAACTGCACTACAGCTCCCCGTTTGAGCTGCTGGTGGCCGTCACCCTGTCCGCCCAAGCCACGGACAAGGGCGTCAACAAGGCCACCGCCAAATTATTTCCGGTGGCCAATACGCCGGAGGCTATTTTCAAGCTGGGTGAGGCCGGGCTCAAAAAACACATCAAAACCATCGGCCTGTTTAACAGCAAGGCCAAACACATTATCCAGGCCTGCCGGATACTGGTGGAAGAACACAACAGCGTCGTGCCAGATGACCGCGCCGCGCTGGAGGCGCTGCCCGGGGTCGGCCGCAAAACCGCCAATGTGATCCTCAACACCGCCTTTGGTCACCCCACTATCGCCGTGGACACACACATTTTCCGGGTCTCCAATCGCACCCGCCTCGCACCCGGCAAAAACGTGCAGGAAGTGGAAAAAAAGCTACTAAAATTTATACCTGAAGAATTCAAGCTCGATGCCCACCACTGGCTGATTCTGCTGGGACGTTATACCTGCATCGCCCGCAAACCGCGCTGCGGCTCTTGCGTGATCGAAGATTTATGTGAATACAAAAAGAAAGAGTACGAGTAAAAGCCGTCAGCGATAAAATAAACGCGACTAACCGAGGTGATCCGTGTTCGGACAAGACAGAAACCAATTGCGACAAATGTATCTCGATGCCTGGCAAAAATCTCAGGCCGGTACTGTGTTGCAACCGCTAGAGGCGATGATTGTTGAAATCATCACCCTGCATCCTGAGTACCACGCCTTGCTGGAAAAAGATGCGGACGCACTGGACAAGGATTTCCTGCCGGAATTGGGAGAGTCCAATCCTTTTATGCACATGGGCATGCACATTGCGATACGCGAACAACTGAAGACAGATCGCCCGGCGGGCATCAGCACCGCCTACAAAAAATTGTTGTTTCGCTTACAGGATACCCATGAAGTCGAACACCAAATAATGGAATGCCTAGGGCATTCATTGTGGGAGGCGCAACGCAACAATACAATGCCGGACGAGAGTCAATACCTGTCGTGTGTGCAAAAACTCGCGACGAATTAATCATCCATCAAGCCTTTGGACAAAACTTTTTACACAACAAATAGTCGATGGACAGTTTGCCCGGCCCGTGCAACAACGGCACTAGCAACATAATGCCCCAGACCTGATGATCACGCACTCCCGCTGCATTCAAATCCGGGTACGAAAGTACCGCGATGATATTAAACACAAACAGCCCGATAGCCCCAAAGCGCCCCGCCAGTCCCAAAGCCAATAAAACAGGCAACGATAATTCTGCGGCGGTTCCCATAAAAGCTGCAATTTCCGGTGACAGTAACGGCACCGCATATTCGTTTTCAAACAGATACATCGTGGTATCCCACGAGTTTATTTTAAGCAGGCCGGATTTGAAAAACACCCACGCTACCCAAAGTCGGATCGCTAAAATACTGACGGGCGATAACCAGTCCAGCATTGCATAAACGGGTAACACCCAGCCCTTCAGTTTGTTAACGAGTACGTTCTCAGCCAATGTGGACATCCTTCTTCTCCTAAATTTCCATTTCACGCATTAACACGAAAAACCGGTTAACAGACGCTGCTCAATCAAACTCTTTAGCATTGCACCAACATCGCTGTCGACATCGAAGCGCAATGCCTCCTCGCACGCACCTGCGAATGTTTTACCTTTCGACAGGGCAAGTAATAAGGAGAAAAACGCTTCATTCAAGGGCCTAAACTCAACGTCGAGACCTTTCCGAACAACCACAAATTGCACACTGCCCTCTTCGAGATCAACCGTTTGATTTTCATTACCCGCCTGATTCGCCTGCCAAATACTTAACACCGGATAAACAGATGACAGCAAACGGCAGCACTTTGAGACCTGAAATCGCAAACTCTCACTGGTCAAATTTTCTAACGAAGCCAGCGCCTGAATATTCAACACAGCAAGCTCTGAAGCATGAAACACCTGGTGATGGGCCCATTCGAGGCGTGCGACATCCGGCAGGTAAGCGAGGGTATTGGCACCAGGAAAACTCGCCAAGAATTCTGAAAAAACATGACCGAACTCATGCACATTGCCATCGTGAGCCGGATACTGCTGAATATATTCACGAGCGACATGTTGGAAAAATTCATCGCCCACCAACTTGTTGATTACCGGATAAACTCCGGCCAGGGCTAAACGTAAACCAATAGCACTATTACTGCGGTAAATCTGAAATCGCTGAGCATCCGAAAAATGATTGTCCGACTGATGTTTTAGAGCAAGCAGTTTGGATGCATTATCTTCAAAACCATCTCCATTTAAAGTATGCCCGTCAAAACCATAAGTCGAGAATACGCGCGCTGCAAAGGCACGCTGCTGATCACGCAATACGCTCATAACGACCTCTGGCAATAATATCCGCCCGCTTTGCTTCCGCAACCAACACATTCAGTGCCGGCAGATTGCTGTCCCATTCAATCAGTGCGGGCACCGCGCCAAACCGTGTGACGGCGCTCCCATACAAGGACCACACTGCATTACAGACCAACTGATCATGGGTGTCGATATGCAGCACACCCTCGTCAAACGTTTTGGCGGTGTGCCCCGCCAAATGGATCTCCGCCACCAACTCCACCGGCACCGATGCGATAAACTTCTCCGGATCAAAACCATGATTCATGGCGTTCACATAAATATTATTCACATCTAACAGTATTTTGCAATCTGCCTGTCGTGCCAGTGCCACAACAAAATCCCACTCGGGTATCGTCGATTCAGAAAATTCCAGATACGAGGAAGAATTTTCGATTAATATCTGCCGGCCCAGAAAATCCTGCGTTTCTGACACTCGGTCCACCATGTGAGACAGCGATTCTTGCGTGTACGGCAGCGGTAAAAGATCATTAAAATAATGACCGTCCACCGAACTCCAGGACAGGTGCTCGGAAACCAGTCCTGGTTCAATATGGTCAATCAATCGCTTAAGTTTTTTAAGATGTCGCTGGCTGAGCGGGTCCGCCGACCCCAAAGATAAACCCACGCCATGCAAACTCACCGGGTAATGTTCTCGCACCTGTTCAAGGTAATCCAGGGGACTGCCACCAGGTACTACATTTACGCTTGCGCTAGCACTTAAACCCTTGTGGAAACTACTTTGCAAATTTTCCTGTAAGCCAAAATAATTTTCACTATGCGCTTCGAACCAACCGATATCCGGCAATTGTTCAAGTACCGCTTTAAAATGGGGTGCGCGCAGGCCAATGCCTGCACGTGCCGGTACGTTGCTGGTTTTATCTTTGTGATCACGCATAGCGAAAGCCCCATTGGGCGCTATGTTGTAAAAACCATAGCGCCCACAGTTTTAGGCCTTAGGCTGTAAATTACCGCCGACGATTTTTTCACAACTACCTTTGGGCAACACCAGAAATGCTGTCGGTTTACCATCGGTCTCGGCGGTTCCGGCACAAGCACTGTTCGATGTCTGACAATCATTTTGTCCTGCTTTGACAACGCCATAACATTTTTCCAAATTCTTTTTCGCTGCTTCTACCGGTGCGCTGATGGCGAGTACACTCACGGCAAATAAGCTGGCTAAAGCGGTTTGCGCAATCAATTTACTATTTTTCATCTTGCTTTATTCTCCATGATTTAAACAACACTGAGTGATGACAGGTTCGCTATTGAACAGAACGTTTAACGAAACATATGCCGCGCGGTAATTTTAAAAGTCACCACAAGCCAACCTGTTGGTTACAGCACTAAGATGAATAATAACCAGGAATGTTACAGAATAATGTACGCGGTATTTTTGCGCGGTGCTGATGCCCGTAGGAACTCAGCCTTTTGGCCTGTCAGCTCAATGCTGCGGCCATTGAGACCTTCAACAAAAGCCTGTGTAAAATGCCCGATATTCCAGCCTGGAACCATTTCTAGCCAGCAATTTCAACCGGCTGATAGGCTGATTGCAAAGGCCGAGGGTAGCCAAGTTGATAGCCCTGCACATGGTCAACGCCGAGATCAATTAACTTCTCCAGCACATCCTGCGATTCCACAAATTCGGCAATCGTCTGCATCCCCATGATGTGTCCGATGTGATTGATGGATTCCACCATGGCATGGCCGATTTTGTCTTTAGCAATATCTTTCACAAACATGCCATCAATTTTCAAATAATCGACCCGCAAGTTTTTGAGATAGGCGAACGATGAAATCCCCCGGCCAAAATCATCCAGCGCGAAGCGACAGCCCATGCCGCGCAATACATTAATGAAACGCTGCACCACATCAAGATGGGTGGCCGCGACTGTTTCGGTAATTTCAAAGCAGACCATGTGAGGCGGGATCTTCGTCTCACGCAACTTATCCACCACAAACCCCAGAAAATCCTCATCGTCCAGAGATTGCCCCGAGAGATTAATCGCAAACATGCTGTTCACTTCACCGCGCGAGCGGCGCTGACTCAACAAATGCAGTGCTCGATTCACGACCCAACGGTCAATCGCGGGCATCAAATGATATCGCTCGGCTGCGGCAATAAATTCCGTGGGGCGTATCACCTTTCCATCTTCACCCACCATACGCAGTAAAATTTCATAATGGGTATCGTGGTTCAGCTCTTGTTTCAAAGGCACAATGTTTTGACAATACAGCTGAAAAAGATTGTCATTCAGCGCTTGCCGTATCAGCTGAATCCAGCGCATTTCAACTTCGCGCTGACGTAACGCAAGGTCACGCGGCCCGTAGGCATGCACACGGTTACGGCCCATTTCCTTAGCGACATCACACGCCGAATCCGCGACTCGCATGATTTCACCCAGGTTGTGCCATTGCGCGGTGATGGGCACCAAACCGATACTCACACCCACCTCAAAGGGTTTATCTTCCCAGACAAACTGAAAATCACGCACGGCCCGACACAAGGCCTTGGCAGCTCGTTGTGCGGTTTCCATATTTTGGCGTTCAAGAATGACCCCGAATTCGTCACCGTCCAGCCGTGCCAGACTATCATCATCACCCAAGCTAGCTTTGAGCAGCAAGGATATCTCTTTCAACAGTCGATCGCCCGCGGCATGACCGCAGGTATCGTTGATGAGTTTGAACTGATCCAGATCCAGGTAACAAAGCACCTGATGCTGATCACCTTCTTGCACATCGTCCAGGGCGCTCTGCAGGCGTCCCTCGAATTCTTCGCGATTGATCAGGCCGGTCAGGGAGTCATGGCTGGATTCATACTCCATCCAGCGTTCCATGCCGCGTAACTCTGAAATATCCGTGAACACCACCACCACGCTAGTGATCTCACCATCAGCATCATGCACCGGAGTCGCAGTATCCTGGATGATGAATTCCCATCCGCCACGGCGTAACAACACACGACTATCGACGCTGTTAATGCTGCTACGCTCGCGCAAACAACGGCTCACCAGATCATCATCACCTTCAAGGCTCTGTTCATTCACCACGTGATAGACATCCCGTAGCGGTTGTCCCAGAGCCTTGCTTCGCGTCCAGCCCGTCAATTGTTCAGCGACGCGATTGAGATAGGTCACCTGCCCCTCCAGGTTGACGGTAATCACTCCGTCATTCAGCTGCTCAAAAATTTTCTGCACCGTCAGGCTTTCGTGCAACTGCCCTTTCAGAGAATGGTGATGATCCGTAAAATCATTTCCCACACACACAGCACCTGTCACCTCACCCTGAGTGTCACGGATGACCGAAACAGACCAGGCGATGCACAATTCTTTTTCTTCACCATCGATCCAACGTTTGTCTAGCAGGGTTTGTTGATCCAATTGGCGGGGGAACTCTGCGAGCAAGGTGCGGATGGATTCGGGCACCAGTGTTCCAGTATTCACTTCACCCAACAGCCATTGAGCGTGTGGATTAGTGAAAACCACTTCACCTGCGGCATTAAGTTTGACGATGATACTGGCGGCGCTATCCAGCAGCTGTTGTGCCACCGGAAGCTCAACCTCCACCTCGGACTCACTGAAGACGAACAACTTGCCCGAAATCAGACCGTTCTTGAACAGGGAGGTCATCATGAAATCAACGTTTATTTGCACCCCATCCTTACGAGACAGGTGCGCATTGGCGTTGAGGTGAGGGCACTGAATCGTATTGAGGGCCGCGCAGGGTGACCCTGAGCCCAGGGCGGCAGGATCGCCGAGGGAGAGTTTACTGAGGACAAAAAATTCTTGCCCGATGATTTCATCAGTCTGCCAGCCGAGTATCAGCTCGGCCCCTGCATCAACACTGATTACACATCCTTTTTGATCGAGAGTTACGATCCCTTCACCCGATGCAACCACAATATCGGATAATTCCTTTTGGGTAATACCATTGACGAGATTCAGCTTCGTCCGCAAACAATCCCCTTCCCGAAAGTATTCAAGCTAATAAAGTTGTTTCTCCACCCACTAAATCGCAAATGAGTGCCCATGATGGCGACAGACACGTCAGAAAACTGACAGTGCGATAGCCGCACCCGCATATAAGCACAAAATGGTAGAATTGCCAACAACTTATCGGGGAAACTAAGTGTTTTTTCTAGCAGCAATACGCAGTCGCAAGGCATTAAGCTTGATAAACCCCTCCGCATCCTGCTGGTTATAGGCTCCTTCGTCATCTTCAAAGGTGGCGATATTGGCATCAAACAGGCTGTCCGACGCAGATTCACGGCCCTCCACAATGACGTTGCCCTTGTAGAGTTTCAGACGCACGCGACCATTAACCGTCAGCTGCGAGGCGTTGATCATTTCTTGCATCATCTTGCGTTCCGGCGCCCACCAGTAACCGTTGTAAATCATCGCAGCGTAACGCGGCATCAACTCGTCTTTAAGATGCGCGACTTCCCTGTCCAGGGTGATGGACTCCATGGCGCGATGCGCCTTGAGCATAATGGTGCCTGCAGGGGTCTCATAGCAGCCGCGGGACTTCATTCCAACGTAACGGTTTTCAACGATATCATCACGGCCGATGCCATTGGCACCGCCCACCGTATTCAGATACTCCATCACCTGTGCCGGACTCATGGCCTTGCCGTCGATGGCAACGATGTCGCCTTTTTCGTAGGTCAGTTCGATGATGGTCGCGATGTCCGGTGCCATTTCCAGCGACACTGTCCAACGCCACATGTCATCTTCCGGGCCCGCCCAGGGGTCTTCCAGCACACCACCTTCGTAGGAAATATGCAGCAGATTCGCATCCATAGAATAGGGGGATTTCTCGCCGCGCTTCTGCTCCACGGCAATGCCGTGATCCGCAGCATAGGCCATGAGCTTCTCGCGCGAATTCAGATCCCACTCGCGCCAGGGAGCGATGACCTGCACGTCGGGCTTGAGGCCGTAATACCCCAACTCAAAACGCACCTGATCATTGCCCTTGCCGGTGGCACCGTGTGACACCGCATCGGCACCGGTCTTATTGGCGATTTCAATTTGACGCTTGGCAATCAACGGCCGCGCAATGGAGGTACCAAGCAGATACTCACCTTCGTAAATCGTGTTGGCGCGAAACATGGGAAACACAAAATCACGCGCATATTCTTCGCGCAGGTCATCAATATAAATTTCTTTCACACCCGCAGCTTCGGCCTTGAGGCGCGCAGGCTCAACCTCTTCGCCCTGACCAATGTCGGCGGTAAACGTCACCACTTCGCAATCATATTCGTCCTGCAACCACTTGAGGATGATGGACGTATCCAGGCCGCCGGAATAAGCAAGCACCACTTTTTTGATATTTGTTTTTGACATGATTTTAAACCTGATTTAATTCGTCGGATGGGTAATGCCTTTACGCCCGCGATGCCCGCGGGCACACCCTTTGCTCTTTTATCTTTTCCCTGCCCTACTGCAAATAATCTAGCAACACGCCCGTGGTCTGACGCAAGCGTAAGCTCATCAAACGAGCGATCTGTCGCAACACGATATTGCATAACACCGGTTGCCCGGTACTCAACCGTTCAAAATTCATCCGTGTCAGCAGCAACAGTTGAGTGTCTTCCTTCGCCACGGCAGTGGCCGAGTACGGTAATTCATCCAGCAGAGACATTTCCCCCATAGATTTGCCGGGACGCACCGTCGCCACTTTCTTTTGTTCCCGTTCCTGACCTTCCTTGAGAATATCAACACGCCCGGTGCTGACGATGCACATGAACATGCCCTTATCGCCTTCTTTGAAGATCACCGTATTCTTTTTGGCCTCGTAAGCACGCATATAATTGGCCAGTAGTTGCACCTCCGACCGCGTCAATTCACAGAACATAGGCACCGCTTCAATCATGCTGTACAACGTGTCCCGGAACGACTCACCATCGCCCATGAGATCCAGCGTATCCGTACTGTGCGTTTTTTCCATATACGTTTCCAGTGAGTATTACGAAAAATTAAACGCTGTTACTTTTTCTTGGCTGCCTTTTTTGGCGCGAAGATATCCGTACAGGTTCCTTCGGCCACTTCCGCCGCAAAGTTAAACGTCTCCGACAAGGTCGGGTGCGGATGAATCGTCAGCGCGATATCTTCAATGTCTGCGCCCAGCTCCAAAGCCAACACCGCCTCGGCAATCAACTCGCCGGCATTGGGGCCGGTCATCGCTGCACCGATGAGTTTATGATCTTCATCGAACAGCACCTTGGTCATACCGTCGTCGCGACCCAGCGACAACGAACGACCACTGGCAGCCCAGGGAAACACGCCTTTAGTGTAGGCGATGCCTTCTGCTTTGCACTCGTCTTCGGTCTTGCCCATCCATGCCACTTCGGGATCGGTGTAGGCCACTGAGGGAATGGCACGCGCATCAAAGAACGTCTTTTTGCCACTGATCACCTCCGCTGCCACCTTTCCCTCGTGGGTGGCCTTGTGGGCCAGCATCGGCTGACCCACCACGTCACCAATGGCAAAAATGTGATTGACGTTAGTGCGCTGCTGTTTGTCGACGGCGATAAAACCCCGCTCATCGACGGACACGCCGGCCTGGTCGGCATCAATCAACAGGCCATTGGGACTGCGGCCAATGGCCACCAGCACCCGGTCAAAGGTATCGCTCGTCGGTGGCTGTTTCTTAGCTTTGGCAGGACCTTCAAAAGAGCACAACAGACCCTTGTCCGTGGGTTCAACGGCGGTCACTTTGGTATTCAGAAAAATATTTTCATAGCGTTTTTTGAGGCGACGTTCCAGCGGTCGCACCACATCCCTGTCCACCCCGGGGATCAGTCCCGGTGACAATTCCACCACCGTCACCTTTGAACCCAGCGCGTCGTAGACCGTAGCCATTTCCAGGCCAATGATGCCGCCACCAACGACAAGGAGTCGCTCCGGCACTTCTTCAATTTCCAGCGCATCCGTGGAGTCCATCACCCGTGGATCATCCCAAGGAATAAACGGCAATTTGGTAACACGGGAACCGGCGGCGATAATGCAGTGCTCAAAACCGACGATGGTCTTCGTGCCGTCCTCGGCTTCCACGTCAATCGTGTTGGCCGAAGTAAATTTACCGTAACCGTGTATCAATTTGACTTTACGTTTCTCGGCCAGCTGTTTGAGACCGCCAGTCAGCTTGCCTAACACCGTATTTTTGTGTTCACGTAATTTATCGAGATTAATTTCGGGCGGGTTGAAACTGACGCCGATATCGCCGAACTCAGCGGCTTCATTAATCACCTGCGCAGTATGCAGCAGCGCCTTCGAAGGAATACAGCCGACGTTGAGACACACTCCGCCAATGTTTTCATAACGCTCGATCATCACCACGTCCAAGCCAAGATCCGCGGCACGAAAGGCGGCGGTGTAACCACCGGGGCCGGAACCCAGCACTACGACTTGCGCGCTGACATCGACATCGCCTTCGTAGCTTTTTGCGACGGGAGCTGCGGCGGACGTTTCAACAACCGATGCCGCAGCCGGTGCTTGTTTTGAAGATACGGCCGCAGCCTCACTCGCTTCCAGCATCAAAATGACACTGCCCTCTGCCACCGCGTCTCCCACCGCAACCCGCACTTCTTTGATCACACCGGCTTGCGACGCAGGAATTTCCATGGTGGCCTTGTCGGACTCCACGGAAATCAGCGAATCTTCAACCGCGACACTGTCACCAACAACCACCAAAACTTCGATGACTTCAACACTCTCGAAGTCGCCGATATTGGGTATTTTAATTTCGATTAAACGGCTCATCGCTTATTTCACCAAGCCGTTTGCATCGGCTAACACCTTGGCCATGAAACGGGTGAAGCGCGCACCATCGGCACCATCCACCACGCGATGATCGTAAGACAACGACAGCGGCAACATCAGTCGCGGCTCGAAACTTTCACCGTTCCACTCTGGCGTCATCTTATGACGAGAGACACCGAGAATCGCCACTTCCGGCGCATTCACGATCGGCGTGAACTGGCTGCCACCTATCCCTCCCAAACTGGAAATAGTCATACAGCCGCCTTGCATATCGGAGGGCTTGAGTTTTTTGTCACGGGCCTTTTGACTGATCTCGCCCAGTTCCGCAGCAATATCCACCAAATTTTTACTATCGGCATCACGCACTACCGGCACCACCAAGCCATCCGGGGTGTCGACGGCAATACCAATATTGAAGTAACTTTTCAGAATCAGATTTTCACCGCTGGCATCCAGCGAGGCATTAAAGCGCGGCAGTTCACGCAGCCCGGCCACCACCGCCTTAATAAGGAACGCCAGCATGGTGATCTTGATGCCTTTATCTTTGTACTCCGCCGCCATGCTTTTACGCAGGGCATCCAGCTCGGTGATATCGGCTTGATCAAACTGAGTCACATGCGGAATCGTCACCCAGTTACGGTGCAGGAACTTACCGGTAAGCTTGTTGATCTTGGAAAGTTTCTGGGTTTCAACTTTGCCCCACTTACTGAAATCAATCTTCGGCATCGGAGCCACTTGCATGCCGCCAACTGCCGCACCCGCCCCCTGACTCAAGGCCTGTTTTACAAAGACCTTCACGTCATCCTTGATAACGCGTCCCTTGCGACCACTGCCGCCCACGCGCCCCAAATCCACACCCAGTTCACGCGCAAATTTACGCACCGAGGGGCTGGCGTAGGCACGAGCAAAACTCACCTCGTTGATCTGTGCAGTAGGGGAGGGTTTGTGTTGCACAACCGACTGCGGTGCGGGTGCAGTCACTGGCGCGGGTTTCCTGGCCGCTGGCGCCGCTGTCACAACCCCGTCTTCCGTAGCGGGCGCCACCGCGACAGGGGCATCGCCACTGGCTTCCAGTATTAATAACAAGCTGCCCTGCGAAACCTGGTCGCCCACCGCAATCTTCATTTCCACCACCACCCCAGCTTCGGGCGCAGGAATTTCCATGGTGGCTTTATCGGATTCCACCGAAATCAGTGAGTCTTCAGCCGCGATGGTATCGCCCACTGCAACCAGCACTTCGACCACTTCAACACTGTCGAAATCACCGATATCAGGAACTACCACTTCTTTTAACAAAGAGTCTTTTGCCATTTTTTATCAACTTAACGTTGTTTTCTCGCTGCAATCAAGCGTGCAGTGGGTTAATTTTTTCCGGATCGATAGCGTATTTTTTGATGGCTTCAGCCACGCTGGCAACATCAATAACGCCCTCGTCCGCCAGTGCTTTCAAGGCTGCCACAACAACATGCACAGCATTGACCTCGAAGTGCTTACGCAATTGCGCACGGGTATCACTGCGGCCAAAGCCGTCCGTGCCCAGTACTTCATAACGTGCAGGTATCCACTTGCGTACCTTATCCGCGTATAACTGGATATAGTCTGTCGCGGCAATCACCGGGCCAGGCTGGCCTTTGAAACACTGCGTCACATACGGTACACGCGCTTCCTCCATCGGATGCAAACGGTTCCAGCGATCACAGCCACGCGCCTCACGTGCCAGTTCGGTAAAACTGGTGGTACTCCAAATGTCGGCATCCACACCCCAGTCATCACGCAGCAAATCAGCAGCGGCAATCACTTCGCGCAAAATTGCACCGGAGCCCATGAGTTGCACGTTTTTTGAGCCAGTAGTATCCGTTACCTTTTCGGCCGCACGGAATTTGTACAGACCCTTGATGATGCCTTCTTCGGCACCTTCAGGCATGGCTGGGTGCACGTAGTTTTCATTCATCGCAGTCACGTAATAAAACACGTTTTCCTGTTCGGCAAACATGCGGCGCATACCGTCGTGAATAATCACTGCCATCTCATAACTGAAGGTCGGGTCGTAACTGATACAGTTGGGAATAGTGTCCGACAGGATCAGGCTGTGACCATCCTGGTGCTGCAAACCTTCACCGGCCAGAGTGGTACGACCGGCGGTGCCACCAATCAGGAAACCGCGCGCCTGCATATCACCTGCCGCCCAGGCCAAGTCACCAATGCGCTGGAAACCAAACATGGAGTAGTAAATATAGAACGGAATCATGTTGATGCCGTGATTGCTGTAGGCAGTAGCTGCGGCAATCCAGGATGACATGGAACCCGCCTCATTAATGCCCTCTTCGAGAATCTGGCCGCTCTTGTCCTCTTTGTAAAACATGATCTGGTCTTTATCCTGCGGCGTGTACAACTGTCCCACCGAGGAATAAATGCCCAGCTGACGGAACATGCCTTCCATGCCGAAAGTACGTGCCTCGTCGGGCACGATAGGCACAATATTTTTGCCAATGTTTTTATCGCGGCACAGTAGGGTAAGCATGCGTACCCAGGCCATGGTGGTGGACATTTCTTTTTCACCACTGCCGGCCAGAATCACGTCGAATACGGACAAGGGGGGAATTTCCAGCGGCGCGGCCTGGCTGCTACGTGCGGGCAAATAGCCCCCCAAGGCTTCGCGTCGGGCATGCATGTATTGCATTTCTTCGCCATCTGCGTCCGGCACATAATATTTGCCCGCGGCGGCATCTTCGTCATTCAGCGGAATATTGAAACGATCACGGAAATCGATCATTTCGTCATCCTGCAATTTCTTCTGCGAGTGTGTGCGATTCTGCGCTTCACCGGCAGAACCCATGCCGTAGCCTTTCACCGTCTGCGCCAGAATCACCGTGGGCTGGCCCGTGGTATTCACTGCGGCATGATAGGCGGCATACACTTTATGCGGGTCATGGCCACCGCGATTGAGGCGCCAGATATCCTCGTCGGACATCTTCGACACCATCGCTTTCAATTCCGGATATTTACCGAAGAAGTGTTCACGCACGTAGGCGCCATCTTTGGATTTGTAATTCTGGAAGTCACCGTCCACGCATTCCATCATGCGCTGCTGCAACAGCCCGTCTTTATCCCTCGCCAGCAACGGATCCCAATAGCTGCCCCACATTACCTTGATCACGTTCCAACCAGCACCGCGGAAGTTACCTTCCAGCTCTTGCACGATTTTGCCGTTGCCTCGCACCGGGCCATCCAGGCGTTGCAGATTGCAGTTCACCACCCACACCAGGTTATCCAGCTTTTCACGACCGGCCAGCGAAATGGCGCCCAGGGTTTCCGGCTCGTCAGACTCACCGTCACCGATATACGCCCACACCTTGCGCGTTTCGGTATCGGCCAGGCTACGATGCTGCAGATACTTCATGAAGCGCGCCTGATAAATGGACATGATCGGCCCCAGGCCCATGGACACGGTGGGGAACTGCCAGAAGTCCCCCATCAAATGTGGATGCGGGTACGACGATAAACCTTTGCCATCAACTTCCTGACGGAAGTTGTCCAGCTGTTCTTCTGTTAAACGGCCTTCAAGAAAAGCGCGCGAATACATACCCGGCGAGGCGTGACCCTGAAAATAAATAAGGTCACCGCCATGAGTTTCCGTCGGTGCATGCCAGAAATGATTGAAACCGATGTCGTACAGGGTCGCCGCCGAAGCGAAGGTGGCGATATGCCCCCCCAGCTCACCGCTCTTGCGATTGGCCTTCACCACCATCGCCATGGCATTCCAGCGAATATAAGAACGAATCCGCTCCTCGATGGCCTGATCACCTGGCAGCGGCGCTTCCAGGTGCGTCGGTATCGTGTTCACATACGCGGTGTTCCCGGAAAACGGTAAATTGGCACCCGAACGCCGTGCCTTGTCGATGAGTTGCTCCAATAAAAAATGGGCGCGCTCAACACCTTCATTTTCGATAACCGCCGCCAGGGCATCCACCCATTCCTGAGTCTCCAGGGCGTCGATATCGGGTGTCTGTAATTGCTGGGACATGTTCCAACCTCTCTAGAATTCTGGCCTAATTACTCTGCATTATTATGCATCTACGTAGACTGCGTAGCAGCATCACAGCTCCCCTGACCCCTTCAAAGAAGGCGTAACGCCGAGGCTAAATGGGTGATGTACCACGCTGAGGTTTATCGGTCGATCAGTCAGTGCTTTGCGGGCAGGCATTGGAACAAACGCCTTAAAAAAGCAAAACCGTTCAAAAAACATTCGCAAACCATCAGCGCACATCCTTCGCGGCGCACAGGTCATCGAGAACATCAGTCATGACCACAGCGCAGCGAGCCGCGTATGATCGTTGTTTTACCCGCAGAGGTCAAGCCAGAGAGGAGGCTGTTTCGCCGATCAACAGCCAGTGAAATCTCATTGAAAACAATGAGTTCAGAAGAAATTTTGGCCCCGCATTGACGAAACAGCGGGGCCGAGCATGAAGCCAGGCTATGAGGCAGGCCACTAAGGGCCTGATTGTTTCAGGAAGGCTCAACCACCGTGAGCACGCAAACAATACGCACCGGCCGCCCCACCTCGTCCTGTATCACCCTGCCACGATGGCGCAATTGCCCGGCACCACTGGTCAAACGATGGGTAATGTCAAAATCCAATTGCTGGTTCTCAATGACCTGAGTCAGGACATCATTCACACGATCCTGGTCCGTGGCGGCCACCAACCTCAATAACTCGTTTTTACTGCCAGAAAAGCCATTATTTTTCACCCCCAACAAGCGTTGCGCGACATCGGACAACACAATTTCATCACCAATAAGATCCATATCCCAGGTGCCGATAGATACTGCATCCAAGGCCAAACGCATGCGTTGTTCGTTTTGCAGAATATTTCTAATCACCGTGCGCCGGGCCTTGCTGCCGGAGCGACGCTCACTAAACGAGATCATTGCATCGTCGCCATAACGCAACCAGATCCAGTTCACATCAAAGTGCGATGACAGGGATTTGAGATTTTCATACTCAATATTGCCACCCTTGGCCCACTTTCCTACCGCTTGCCCAGACACACCCACGACACGGCCAATCTCCGCATGGGAAGTACTGTGCTCACGAATTAAATGGGCGAGTCGATGTGCAAATGTTTCTTGTTCACGCATAGAATCCACCTTATTTTCAATCCAACCTCACCGTTAAACTGCGATCAACAACATTCGTAACACTATTAGTAACAACATAGTCCACCTGCGAATCAGACGCCTAACAATTATTTAGCCCGCGTGACAGGCTCGTTTCCTTTTCTCTAATCAGGGCGCCAAGTGTATTTGTCAGCGTTTTATCAAAAAACCTCTGACGATTGACAGGGCGAACGGTGCGGCTAGTCAAAAGGTTGCGTTTCATATTTCTGTTGTCAACAAACGCGTCCGAGCGTAGCACGGTAAATGATAAAAAATCAGTATTTCTTTACTCTTTCTGATTTGCATTCTTTGCAGCGAGCGGAGAAGGCACGTAGCCCTTGGGGCGTATCGCCACAACATTCTTTACCCGGCTGCACAACACCCCATCCTGCCGGTAAAAACCATATTCAAACTGCGGGGTGCATCGTCCACGGTTCGCCAACTCCTCCCGAATCTGCCGATCCAGCTCAGGATCAAATTCAAATCGCAGCTCCAGGTCACTATTGCCCTCCGCCACAAAATCAATATGCATACTACGTGTCCACACCTCGTGACCCGGGTAACGACGCGCACAGGCCAGCGCCGCAATGGGGTCGGCCAGCGAGGCCTGATAACCGCCAAACATGCAATCACCCATATTACGCGAAAAGGCATTCAGCGGCAGATGCAGGCGTACCGTCTGCCAGTCATCAGCCAATTCCAGCACCTTGACCCGCATCAGAAAAAAAGGCGGAAACCATTCCAGGCATCGACGCGGCGAAATGAAATGCAGACGTTGCAATATACGCAGCGCATTCATTCAATAACGCCTAAAGAAACGTCATCTGACGCAGCGCATTCCGTTTCAACAAAGTCACCCCACTGCCACTGCAATACGGCGATCGCCGCCAACGCGGCGGTCTCAGTGCGCAACACCCGCGGGCCCAACCGCAACGGCACAAAACCCGCCGCTTCGCTGGCGGCAATTTCTTGCGCCGACAGGCCACCCTCGGGGCCAATCAGCAATATCACTGGCCCCTGAGGGGCGGACAATGAGTGGAGGTCGGTTTTGGCACGATGGTGCAATACCAGTTTCAGCCCGGTTGTGGTTTCCGCCATCTCTGCGACAGCAGCCGCAAACGACATGATCGACGCCACCACCGGCACCCGATTACGCCCGCTTTGCTCGCAGGCACTGTTGACCACGGACTGCCAATGGGCGCGGCGTTTCTCCTGCCGCTCGCCTTTCAAATTCACCACTGTACGCTCAGTCAATACCGGCACGATGCGCGACACCCCCAACTCCACCGCTTTCTGCAGCGTGTAATCCATACGCTCGCCCCGCGAGATGCCTTGCAACAACACCAGCTCCAACGGTGACTCCACGGTCCGATTCACAAACGCGCCGATCTCGATGCGGGCTGTACGCCGTTCCACCGCGCTGACCCGCGCCGCATACTCACCGCCCTCGCCATTACCTTCACCGTTCCCTTTACCGTTCCCTTCACCATTAAACACGACCAAGGCATCACCGACCCGCAGCCGCAACACCTTGGTGAGATGCACCGTCGCCTGCGCATCCAGCTCCAGTATCTGGCCACTGGCCAGCGAGACCGGTTGATAGATTCGGGGAATGCGCACAAAACCTCCACAGCAGGATCACAAAAGCCGCATTGTGCGCCGCCACAAGCCACCGCGCCAGACACAAACATGGCATAATGCTTCACTAAGATCGTCTGTTACTCACACCGGAATCACCCATTTGAACCCACCCATTATCCAACTCACGCTCACCCGCCCTGACGACTGGCACTTGCACGTGCGTGATGGTGCCGCCATGGCTGCGGTCATCGGTCACACCGCCCGACAGTTTGCACGCGCCATCATCATGCCCAACCTGCAGCCGCCGGTGACCACCGCAGCACAAGCGCAAGACTATCGTCAGCGCATCCTGCAAGCGTTACCGGCCGACAGTAATTTTCAGCCATTGATGACCCTGTACCTTACCGACACCACCTCACCGGGCGAAATCTCCCGCGCCAAAAACAGCGGCGTAGTGGTTGCGGTCAAACTCTATCCGGCCGGCGCCACCACCAATGCCGAGAGCGGCGTCACCCAACTGGAAAAAACTTATCCGGCATTGGCTGCCATGGAGGCACACGGCATGCCTTTGCTGGTACACGGCGAAGTGACCGACCCTGAAGTGGATGTGTTTGACCGCGAAAAAGGCTTTATCGACCAACAACTACTGCCGCTCACCCAGCAGTTCCCCAATCTGAAAATAGTGTTCGAACACATCACCACCCAGGATGCCGTCAACTTTGTGTTAGACGCCAGCGACAAGGTCGCGGCCACCATCACTCCGCAACATCTGCTGCTGAACAGAAACGCCATGCTGGTGGGCGGTATTCACCCGCATAATTATTGTCTGCCGGTGTTAAAACGTGAAACCCATCGCAAGGCTTTGCTCGCTGCTGCCACCAGCGGCAATCCCAAGTTTTTCCTCGGTACCGACAGTGCCCCACACGCCAAAGACGCCAAAGAATCGGCCTGCGGTTGCGCCGGGATTTATAGCGCCCTCACGGCACTGGAGCTGTATGCCACAGCCTTTGAACAAGCCGATGCGCTCGACAAACTGGAAGGCTTTGCCAGCCACTACGGCGCGGACTTTTATGGACTGCCACGCAATACCGACCGCGTCACCCTGGCCCGGCACGAACAAACCGTGCCCGATGAAATCGCCTTCGGTGATGGCACCCGCAGTGAAATGTTAGTACCCTTTTTTGCCGGAAAAACGTTAGCGTGGACATTACTGTGAACAACCCAACCCACCCATCAAGCGCCTCATCAACCCACAATCCTGACGCACCGGAAACCCCTGCGGAACTGGCCGAGTCCACACCAACGGGCAAGGGCATTGCGCGTCGCTTTCGGGGGTTTTTACCCGTCGTCGTCGATGTCGAGACCGCCGGCTTTAACGCCAATACTGACGCCCTGCTGGAAATCGCCGCAGTACCCATCCACATGCATGAAGATGGGCGCGTCTATCCCGGTGAAACAGTCAGCGCCCACGTCGAACCCTTTCCCGGCGCCAATCTGGAACCCTCGGCGCTGGCCTTCACCGGCATCGACCCGCACCATCCACTGCGCATTGCCGAACCCGAGGGCAAGGCCTTGAAAAAAATCTTCGAACCGATCCGCAACATCCTCAAAGGCAGCGGCTGTTCACGCGCAATTCTGGTGGGCCACAACCCCGCTTTCGACCTTGCCTTTGTCAAGGCTGCGGTAGCACGCACCGGCATCAAGCGTAATCCCTTTCACCAGTTCAGCACCTTCGACACCGCCACCCTCGGCGGACTGGCCTATGGCCAAACCGTGCTAGCCCGCGCCATCGCCGCTGCGGGCATCGAATGGAATAACAACGAAGCGCACTCTGCGGTCTACGACACCGAAAAAACCGCTGAACTGTTTTGCGTAATTGTCAACCGCTGGAAGGAGCTTGGCGGCGGGCCGCTGTAAACAGCCGCCCCCCCATCACTTCACTCCGCAGAATAAAAAATGGGTAACGCCAGATTTGACGTTACCCATATGAGACAGCCACTTTTATTGAGTGATTATCAACAGCAATATTCAGTGAACCTCATTTATTCCCATAGATGCCAGCGCCCCCCTCACTACTCGCTCGCGACAGCTCATTACGAACCACCACACAGCACCTATTATCCCTATTTCAGATTAATCGCGGTCATTCCGATCACCCTGATCGCGGTCACCCTGATCGCGGTCACCCTGATCCCGATCATCCTGATCGCGGTCACCCTGATCGTCCTGATTTTGTCGGTCATTCTGATTTTGCCGATCCTGTTGGTTCTGCTGATCCTGCTGTTGACCCTGAGCACGGCCACCACCCGCTAACACCACACTCGAAACAGACACCATCAACATTAAAGTTAAAAAGACTAACGCAGTTTTTTTCATAACAATTCTCCACTCCATTGAACAGGTAATGCTTAACAATTAAGCATCGTCCATAGCGCTATAAGCGCATACTCGATGGCTCCTGTTCCAGTAAACCCCTAAGGAACAACACCCATCGAGGTAACGAACCTAACACTAATAGAAATAGATTATGCCCGCATTAGTATAATAATATTCAGTAAATTCCTCCATTTTTATCAGGCTTTGCGACGTCTTATCCATAAAAACCTACCCCTGTTCCCACACTTTTCACAGGCATTTCTAGCAAACCACTCACAATCTTGCGCACAAAAAAAACGGCCCTAAGGCCGTTTTTAACTGCAAAAAATATCTTACTGCATCAATTCTCACTTACCTTGGCATGAGCCTCGGTCATCATCCTTTTCAAATCTCCCTGTTGGAATAGCTCCAGGGTGATATCACAGCCACCAATCAACTCTCCACTGATGTAAACCTGCGGGAAAGTCGGCCAGTCAGCATAACGTGGCAGGTTTTCAAAAATTTCCGGATCCTCTAACACGTTGACATAAGAAAATTCCTGCTCGCAAGCCTGCAAGGCCTGGGCAGTACGGCTGGAAAAACCACACTGCGGTAATTGGGGGGTGCCCTTCATGTAAACCACTACCGGACTACCTTCTACCTGCTCTTTAATACGTTCCAAAACGTCCATCTCGTTCAACACCTCACTCAATCTTTTCACTTAAAATGTACAAAACATGAATTTAGAAAACCACGATTACGCACCCGGATATGGGGACGTTTAGATCAGGTTTAAAGTGTAACCCATATTACTTGAGTATTAAAGTCGGGTATTAACCCGCAATGTCATCCACATTCAGCTGTAACCATAGTTCAAGCAAGGCCATATGCCACAGTTTACTGCCTTGCAACTTGGTGAAATGCCGATCTGGCTCCGTCAGCAACATACTGATGTAGCGTCGATTAAACACCCCCCGATTCCGACAGGCATCGGAATTGAGAATATCAGACATAAATTGCAGGAAATCACCGCGCACGTATTTCAGCGCCGGCATGGGAAAATAGCCCTTGGGACGATCAATCACCGCATCCGGCACCAGCCCGCGGGCGATGTTTTTGAGGATGTGTTTACCGTCGGATTTGAGCTTCAGCTCCGGCGGCATTGTCATTACCAATTCCACCAGCTCGTGATCCAGAAACGGCACCCGCGCCTCCAGCCCCCAGGCCATGGTCATGTTATCAACGCGCTTGACCGGGTCATCGACGATCAACGTGGTCACATCAAAGCGTAGCACCCGATCCAGAAAGGTGTCGGCATCGGCCAGCCCCAACTGTTTTTCCACCAGCGCCGAGGTGACATCTTCCGTCCAATAATCCTCGGTCACGGCATCCCGATATTCACTGTGACGGCGGTCAAAATAGTGACGGCGAAAGCGCTCCAGATCCGTGCCAGTATCGGCGTTCATTTGCGGATACCAGAAATAGCCGCCAAACACCTCGTCGGCACCCTGGCCGCTCTGCACCACTTTCACTTCCTTCGAGACCTGTTCCGCCAGCAGATAAAAGGCTACCGCATCCTGTCCCACCATGGGCTCGGCCATATTGCGCACCGCTTCCGGCAAGCGCGGCAAGACTTCACTGTTGGCAATATGGATTTTTTGATGGCGGGTGTCGAAGCGTTCCACCACCGCATCGGAATACTCAAACTCACTGCCGACCTCGCGGCCGATGTCCTCAAAGCCGATGGAAAAGGTGCGCAGGTCGTGCACCCCAGCCTCGGCCAGCAAGCCTACCAGCAAACTGGAATCCAGACCGCCGGACAACAACACGCCAACCGGCACATCGGCTACCGACAGACGGCGTTCCACGGCCTTGCGCAATGCATCGTGAATCAGCTGGGTCCATTCGATTTCGTGTTTGGGCTGATCAGGGCGGGTGGCCGAAAGGTGCCAGTATTTTTTCGGTTCGAGCGATTTGAGGTGAGCGTCGTGTTCGACAATCAGGGTGTGCCCTGGCGCCAACTTGGACACGCCTTTAAGAATGGTGTGCGGCGCGGGAATCACCGCATGCAGGGTCAACTGATGGTGCAGGCCCACGGGGTCAATGTCGGTATCGACGTCACCGGCCGCCCTTCCCGCAGCCAAAAGCGCTTGCAGATTGGAGGCAAAACGAAAGTGGTTTTTCGTTTGCGAAAAATAGAATGGCTTAATCCCCAGCCGGTCGCGCGCCACGAACAGCCGCTGCAATTTTTCACTCCAGATCGCAAAGGCAAACATGCCGTGCAGGTGCTCCACACAGCGCTCGCCCCAATGCTGAAAGGCCTTGATGATGACCTCGGTATCGCCCTTGGAAAAAAAGGTGTAACCGGCATCGATCAGCTCCGCACGCAGTGCCCGATAGTTGTAAATCGCACCATTGAACACCAGTGACAAGCCCAGTGTTTCATCCACCATAGGCTGATGCGAACGTTCAGAGAGATCGATCACCGACAAGCGCCGATGGCCAAAACCCATCGCCCCGCTGATGAACACCCCCTCGTCGTCCGGCCCGCGCCGCGCCAGTTTTTCGTTCATGCGCAACAGGGTTGCCCGTTCGGGGGCCGCACCGTCAAAGCGTAATTCACCACAGATTCCGCACATAGAAATTAACTCTTCAATAAAACAGGGTGGGCAATTCTACAGGGAATTTTAGTCGTCCACGCATCCGAAAAACAATATAGAATCAGCGGCCTTTTTCACCCCAGCCACCCCCGCCCGGCGTCTTCAGCGTGAGTCGGTCACCGGCCTCCAGCTGCATACTCAGTTTGGACGGAAGCGTTTCGTCATTGTGATAATTGCGGCCACTGACGCCATCACTGCCGCCCTGCAAACCCCAGGGCGCGTGGGAACGACGCTCGGTGAGCAGCGTCACCGTGGTCGGCGCCAGAAATTCGAATTCGCGAATCAGACCATCGCCACCGCGATGCAATCCTTCGCCACCGGAATCATCACGCAGGGCATAACGACGAATACGCAACGGGTAATTGTTTTCCAATACTTCGATGGGCGTATTGAGGGTGTTGGTCATGTGCGTTTGTACCCCACTCAGACCCGCGGCCCGCGGCCCTGCACCCATGCCGCCGCCAATGGTTTCGTAATAATCCCACTCGGCACCTTTCACCCGCGAACCCATGGCGAGATTGTTCATACTGCCGTGGCTGGCAGCGGGAATAATGTCCGGCAGAGCCTGCGCCAGCGCGCCCATCACCACGTCCACCACCCGGGTGCTGGTTTCGACGTTACCGGCGGCCACCGCGGCGGGTCGTCTAGCGTTAAGCAACGAACCTTCGGGCGCTGACAGTTTTATCGCCCGAAAACTGCCAGCACAAGCCGGAGTGTGAGCGGGCATCAAACAGCGGAACACGTAATAAACGCCCGCGGCGGCCACTGACAACGGGCAATTGATATTGCCCGCAACCTGCGCCGCGGTACCGCTGAAATCCACCTGTATCCGAGCGGCTTTGACCGTGAGCGTAACCGCGATAACGATGTCACGATTGCCCAGACCATCGTCATCCATCACATCACTGAAGCGGTACACGCCATCGGGAATCTGCGCCAGCGCATCGGCAGCCAAACACTCTGCATAGGCATTGAGCTGTCGCAAACTCTGTTGGTAAGCGTTCGCACCCAGGGTTTTGACCAACTCGCTCAAGCGCGTTAAGCCCGCCTGATTGGCGCTGATTTGTGCGGCGAAATCACCGCGAGATTGTTCGTGATTACTGGTGGCCCCGGTGATGGCGGTCAAACGGCGCTCATCGAGTTTTCCCCCGCGCAGCAAAAAACTCGGCGGGATGATCATGCCCTCCTCGTCCAGGCGTCGGGAAATAGGCATGGAACCCGGTGTATCGGCGCCGATATCGGCATGGTGAGCGCGATTGGCGACAAATCCCACAAGCTGCTCGCCCACAAAAACAGGCGCGATCAAAGTCACGTCTGGCAGGTGAGTGCCCCCCAAATAAGGGTCATTGAGGATGACCATGTCGCCCGGCGCCCAATTGAGGTCGGCAACGATGGTGCTCATCGCATAGGCCATACTGCCCAAGTGCACGGGAATATGCGCCGCCTGCGCGCACAGTTCACCGTCGGCATCAAACACCGCACAGGAATAATCGAGCCGATCTTTAATATTGGGCGAGAACGCGGTGCGTTGCAGTACTGCGCCCATCTCATCGCACACCGCCTCGATACGACTGGCAAACAGGCTCAGGCCAATGCTTTGCTGCACGGTCGATTTGCTACCCGCCTCACTATCCATGACACATCGGCTCTAACACGATTTCTACCCCGCACTACCACTTATAGATAAGTAGTTTATAATATTGCATTCAAACAAGCTTTAATCTAGGCTATGCAAAATCAAAATCCCGAGTAAAAACCTCAAGTACTCACTTTTAAAACCCGCCCCCTCCCCTGAACCCAGAAAGGAATTAATCATGAAAAACCCTCTCGATTCGATCGTCGGCTCCATCGTTTCCGGTTTTGTGCTGACAGCAATTTTAGTCTTTGTCGCCAAAAGCCTGTCCGGCATTTAAATACTGCCTAACATCCTCCTCCCTATATTATTTCGACAGAAGGTAAACACAATGGAATACGTACAATTTATTGAACGCTGGATCCACTTCATGGCCGGTATCACCTGGATTGGCCTGCTGTATTATTTCAATTTCGTGCAAGTCCCTGCCATGGGTGCTGCACTGGCCGACAAAGACGGCCCCGGCCCTGCGGCGATTGGCAAATACGTCGCACCGCGCGCGCTGATGTGGTTCCGCTGGTCTGCGCTGGCCACTTGGTTCACCGGTGCTGGCCTGTTGGGCCCCAACCTCCCAGCTGCCTTCACCTTGCAAAGCGGTTTCGTCAACATCGGTATTGGCGCCTGGTTAGGCACCATCATGCTGTTGAACGTGTGGGGCATCATCTGGCCCAACCAGAAAAAAATTCTGGGCATGGTCGAAGCCACGGCCGACCAAATCGCCAAGGCCAAACGCGCCGCCTTGCTGGCCTCACGCACCAATGTGGTACTGTCGATCCCCATGTTGTGGTTCATGGCCGCACAGTCGCACGGCGTGATGTAGACCCTCTCATTCTTCAGTTTAAAAGGCCCGGCTCTCCGGGCCTTTTTTATGGCTCGCTCTCAGGTATTGCCTATCGCGAGGTTTCTGGATAGTATTTTGTCCTGATATTGAACGGCAGTCTCTATTGGAGGCTGCCTTTTGTGTTTTTGGCCATTATTTTCTAAACAACCCGTTATTTCCACACAAGCCATTTTTACTGATTGATACAAACCATGACTCACGCACTGATGAACAATTACGCGCCACTGCCCGTGACCTTCGAAAAAGGGGAGGGCGTGTGGCTGTGGGACACTGACGGCAAACGCTACCTGGATGCCCTCAGTGGCATCGCCGTCTGCGGCCTGGGCCATGCACATCCGGCCGTCACCCAGGCCTTGTGCGAACAAGCGGCACAACTGCTGCACACCTCCAATATTTACGGCATCGCCCATCAACAAGCGTTAGCGAAAAAGCTCACCGCCATTGCCGGCATGGAGCGTGCCTTTTTCAGCAACTCCGGCGCCGAAGCCAATGAAGCCGCAATCAAAATCGCACGGCTATACGGCCATGCCCAGGGCATCGACCAACCCACCATCGTGGTCATGGAAGGTAGCTTTCACGGCCGCACCCTGGCCACTTTGAGCGCCACCGGCAACCGCAAGGTACAGGCCGGTTTCGAACCGCTGGTCAGCGGTTTCCTGCGGGTGCCATATAACGACCTCGAGGCCATCGCCGCAGTTGCCAAAAACAATCAAAACGTCGTGGCGGTGTTGGTGGAACCAATGTTGGGCGAAGGGGGCATCCAGATTCCCAACGCAGATTACCTACCCGGCATTCGCGCCCTGTGCGACAAAAATAACTGGCTGATGATGTTGGATGAGATTCAAACCGGCATGGGCCGCAGCGGCCAGTGGTTTGCACATCAACACACCGCCTTGCAAGGAAACGCCGTGCCCGACGTGCTGACCGTGGCCAAGGCCCTGGGCAACGGCGTGCCCATTGGCGCCTGTCTGGCCCGCGGAGCAGCGGCGCAGACCTTTCAACCTGGCCAGCACGGCTCCACCTACGGCGGTAATCCGCTGGTCTGCCGGGTGGCATTGAGTGTGATCGAGACCATCGAAAAGGATCAGCTCTGTGCACGCGCTGCGGAATTGGGCAAACAACTATTGGCAGATTTTGGCAAACGTCTGGCCGATGTCGAAGGCATCACCGAGATTCGAGGCCAAGGCCTGTTGCTGGCCATTGAACTGGATCGGCCCTGTGCGGAATTGGTTTCATTAGCCCTGAGCGATGGCCTGCTGATCAACGTCACGAACGGTAACGTGGTGCGTCTACTGCCGCCATTAGTGATGAACGACGACGAGGCGGCACAGTTAGTGACGCAACTCAGCGAACTCATCACCACGTTTCTTTCCCATCCACAAACTCCCAGACCGTAGCGAGGCAATCTTGTGAGCCTGCGTCATTTTCTCACCCTGAACGATTTAAGCAGCGAAGAATTACGCCGCCTGGTCCAGCGAGCCATCGAATTAAAAGCCAAGCAAAAGGCCAGGGATATTTTCGAGCCACTGAAAAACAAAGTGCTGGGGATGATCTTTGAAAAGTCTTCCACCCGCACCCGGGTCTCCTTCGAGGCTGGCATGGCTCAGTTTGGTGGCCACGCTATTTTTCTTTCCTCAAAAGATACCCAGCTCGGCCGTGGTGAACCCATCGAAGATTCTGCACGCGTGTTGTCACGCATGGTAGATGTGGTGATGATCCGCACCTTCGAACACGACATCATCGAGCGCTTCGCCGCCTATTCACAAGTTCCCGTAATCAACGCACTGACCAACGAGTACCACCCATGCCAACTACTTGCAGATATGCAAACCTGGTTTGAGCATCGCGGCGAGATGGCCGGCAAACACGTGGCCTGGGTTGGCGACGGCAACAACATGTGCCATTCGTATATCAACGCCGCCCGGCAATACGGCTTCCAACTGCAAATAGCCAGCCCCGAAAATTATCAGCCCAATGCAAAAATTCTCGCCGCTGGCGACGGCCACGCGACACTCGCCAATTCTGCTCGTGATGCCGTCAGCGGTGCCGACCTGGTGGTTACCGACGTCTGGGCCAGCATGGGACAAGAAGAAGAACAGACCGAGAGAGAAAAGGCATTTGCCGACTATCAGGTCACACCTGCATTAATGGCGCTGGCTAAGGCCGATGCCCTGTTCATGCATTGCCTACCCGCCCACCGCGGCGAAGAAGTCAGCGCTGCGGTCATCGACGGTCCCCAAAGCGTAGTCTGGGACGAAGCTGAGAATCGTCTGCATTCGCAGAAGGCGCTATTGGAATTTTTGATCGATTGAACACACCTCCTTTAAATCCGCATTAACCGGTCAGTGACCGCCCCTTTTATATAACTTTTCACTGCTGTCCCGTTAACTTTATAACCGTCATGCTGGCGCAGGCCAGCAT
>CAYNYJ010000043.1:0-5236 GCA_964401355.1 uncultured Ectothiorhodospiraceae bacterium
GACCGGGATTTTAAAAAGAAGCAGTATCCTTTTCAGGCGACTGGGTAGTAACTCTCGTTTATTGACCGAGTACGGCGTTCAATTCACGCAACATTTGACTCAATGAACGATGTCAGAAGGTGCCTAGTGTAAGTCGTCACTCATTAATCACCGACTCCACCGGTCGTTGCTGATTGACGATCTCCTCAATGGTGTATTCCTTCATATCCTTCGCATGGGTAAAGATGATGAGTTCACCAATGAGGCCCAAAGCAAATATCTGCACTCCCAGCACCACCAGCAAAGAACTGAGCAGCATGGCAGGCCGTTCGGCGAGAGACACTCCCAGAAACAATCGTTCAATAATTAAAACAAGAAGAATAATGCCACCGATGGCCAGTGTGCTGCTGCCAATCAAACCAAAAAACCGCAGCGGTTTCTTGGTGAATTTCACCAGGAAAAATACCGTGAGAATGTCCAGTAATCGCCGTACATAAACGCCCGGCGAATAAATCCGTCGGTGAATATCCCTCACAGATTGCGCAACGTCGATCTCCGTTATGCGGAAACCGCGACGATCGGCCAGCACCGGTAAAAACCGGTGCTGGTCCCCATAAAGATTCACTTCGTTAATCACCTGACGCTTAAAGGCGCGTACGCCGCAGCCGAGATCCTGAAATGAGCAACCCGTAAATTTTAATGCCCAATGGAACGCTTGTGACTGTATCTGATTAATCCGCGAATCGATCCGGGGCCAGCGTCGCGTCACCACCATGTCATGGCCCTGCAACGCATCCAGCACTTTGGGAAGATCCATGAATTCGATCTGGTGATACGCAGGCAATGTCATAATGACGTCGCCAGATGAATTCTCGAAGCCCGCAGTAAGTGCTGTCGCTTCCCCAAACCACTTGGCAAGCTTAATGATCGCAATGGGTTCACCCTCCGCCTGCAAGCTTTTAAGACTTGTCAGAACATCGGGAAACTCACCATCCAGTACATAGATAAATTCATAACTCATAGCGGACGCATCCAGGCCACTTTTGTATGCCTGATAAAGTTCAGAAACCTCATCAAAACGTTCACTGACCGGAATAATTATTGAAACATCACAATTTTTGCTCATCAATTCTCGCCTTGCCGGGTTATTATTGTTTCCGTGTCACGCCTATCGACGGGCTGGATATGCTGAGCCGTCAAGGATGAAAGCTTATTCAAATCGATGTCTCCCAGTTTATAGATCAACTCCGCCAACGCTCCTCCCAGAACGAGGAAACAGGCCAGCGAGCCGAACAGGATGCCGACGCCGGCGACAGGAAGAGAGAGCGACGCTGGATCCAATACAACATCAAACAGGCTGATCCCCAGCGCAACCACGCTGATGATCGCAACGGGTATCGCCAGCATCGCAAACCATAACAGGGGGCGTGAAGCAAACGAAGTGATGGTTTTAATCGTCAGCAAATCCATCAAGACTTTATAAATACGCGACAGGCCGTACTTGGATACGCCAAACTGACGCGCATGGTGTTTCACTTTAATCTCGGCCACCCGGGTACCCGCCAACGAAGCCATCGCCGGGATAAAACGGTGCATCTCGGAGTACAGTGGAATCTTCTGAATAACATCGGCCCGATAGGCTTTTAGGGAACAGCCATTGTCCTTGATCGGCACCCCGGTCACCTTGCCGATAATCCAGTTGGCGATCACCGACGGAATCTTGCGCGTTATCAGTTTATCTTGCCGTTTGTGCCGCCAGCCCACGACAATATCGTAGCCTTCAGCCATCTTGTCGAGCAATTGGGGAATATCGCTGGGATCGTTCTGTAAATCCCCATCCATGGTCACCAGGATTTTTCCTCTGGCATTATCGATACCCGCCGCCATAGCAGGAGTTTGGCCATAATTTCTACGGAATTTGACCACACGCAGACGTGGGTTTTGTCTCGCAATATCCCGCGCCCTGGCGAATGTACCATCAACACTGCCATCATCGACAAACAGGATCTCGTAATCGAGTTGAAGCGGCGCAACGGCCTTAACGATGGCCTCATACATAGGCCCGACGCTATCCTCCTCATTAAAAAAAGGTACAATTACCGACAAATCCATGTGCAATATTTCCCAGCCTTTAATTAAATCGCAAGCGCGTATAATACCTTGCCAGCTTACCAAAATCGCCTACTTTCTAGCGCACATTCGTTGTTTATTGAGCAGGCTCTTAAGAAACTTCTTCCGCAACAATATCGTCATATCGGGCATGCAGGATTACACCTTTAACGGGGGTGACCGTGCCCACCATCACGCCCTTTGGACATCCAAGCACCATGGCCGATACAGACCATTCAAGCCCTTCCCCACAAGCATCCCGTCCAATTTGCTCAAATTGTGACCGCAGCCCCCACCATCTGTGACCCCGGTCTCAAACATCTGGGCCTGTACCGGCGATATTGAGGGTAAGCAAGAACGGGGCACAAGTTAGGAACCAAACATCCTCAATATGCGTTAGAGGTTAAGTTGCAATACACTGGCACGCGCCCGCATCACAAATATCACATAAATACTAATACAGGGTTAAAACATAATGTCGATTACTTACTCCTCATCCTATCAAAGCTTCCTGCGCCAAATTGCGTTGACTGGAATGATAGGCTTCTTAGTCGCCTGCGGCGGCGCTGGCAGCGGGACTGATGAGACTGGCAGCACTGGCGGCACCATTGACACCGGCGGTACTGGCGGCAGCACCACCTCCACCCTGGAGGTTTCTGTACCGACCCCCTCCACTTATGAGTGGGATACACTGGCCATTGGCAGTCTGGTTTATATCGACCGCAGCTACACCTATTCCAGTATCCCCGCTAACCTGATTGGGGACCAGTATCTGCGAACCGCTAACGCTGACAAAACCTCACCAACCAGCGATTCATCCCTGAGCTTCACCATCAACAAAACCGTTGATGTCTACGTGGGACACGCCAATAACGATAGCGCTCGGCCGTCCTGGTTGTCCACCTGGTTATCAACAGGCGATGTCCTAGTGTCAGATGATCGGACACTGTACTTGTACAAAAAGGCATTTGACGCAGGCACCGTCATGCTCTCGTCTGGCACCGAAACCGGCAGCAGCATGTACGTCGTCATCGTCGATGACGGAACCACTGGCGATGGTGGCGGCGGAGGCGGAGGCGGAGGCGGTGGAAGTGGCGATGGAGGCACTCCAGTCAACACGGCCCCCACCATCAGTGGCACACCTTCCATTAATGTCACTGCGGGCACCACTTACTCCTTTACCCCCACGGCTAACGATGTGGACGGTGACAACCTGATATTCAGCATCACCAACACCCCTTCCTGGGCCAGCTTTAATACCAGCACTGGCACCTTGAGCGGCACACCGTCTTCGGGTGATGAAGGCAGCTTTAGCGGCATTACCATTACGGTGAGTGACGGAACAGCGTCAGACTCCCTGCCAGCCTTCAGCATTGCAGTATTGCCTGTGGCCTCCGGAACGGCATCGTTGTCTTGGACACCGCCGACCACCAATGAAGATGGCACTAACCTGGATGACTTGGCAGGCTATAAAATTTACTACGGCACAACCCAGGGCAGCTACCCAAATGTGATCTCTGTTAACAACGGCGTTGCAAGCCACATCGTGGAAAACCTGGCACCCAACACCTATTACTTCGTAATAACGGCATATGACTTCTCTGGCAATGAGAGCCCTGAGTCTAACGTCGCAACGAAGACCATTTAATAAACCACACAGGTAGGGCATGGTTACATGCCCTACCCCCTTTTTAGGGACACCAAACCTATAACCGTGCACGGATCAAACGCGAAACCCGCTCTAACATCCCTTCCAATTTGCTCAAATTGTGACCACAGCCCCACTCATCTGTGAGCCCGGTCTCAAACATTTGGGCCTGCACCGACGATATTAAGAGTAAGCAAAATTACTGGCCGCAAGATTAGGAACCAAACATACACAATATGCGTTACTGCTTAAGTCACAATACCCCAGCGCGCGCATCGCATATCACGCAAACATCAATACAGAGTTAACATATATGTCGATTACATACTCCTCACCCTGTCGGAGCCTCCTGCGCCAAATCGCATTAACCAGCATGTTGGGCTTCTTAGTCGCCTGCGGTGGCGCTGGTACTGATGAAACTGGCAGTACAGGTGGCACAGACAGCACCATTGACACGGGCAGCAAAACTGGCAGCACGACCTCCATCCTGGAAGTGTCTGTACCGACCCCCTCCACTTATGAATGGGATACATTGGCCATTGGCAGTCTGGTTTATATCGACCGCAGCTACACCTATTCCAGCATCCCCGCTGCCCTGATTGGGACTCAGTATTTACGAACCGCTAACGATGACAAAAACTCACCGAGCAGCGATTCATCCCTGAGTTTCACCATCAACAAAACCGTTGATGTCTACGTGGGACACGCCAATAACGATAGCGCTCGGCCATCCTGGTTGTCCACCTGGTTCTCAACAGGCGATGTCCTGGTGTCAGATGACCGGACACTGTACTTGTACAAAAAGACATTTGACACTGGCACCGTCATGCTCTCATCCGGCACTGAAACCGGCAGCAGCATGTATGTCATCCTGATTGCTGACGGTAGCAATGATTCAGGAGATGCCACTGGTGGTGATACCGGCGGAAGTGACACTGGTGGCGACACTGGTGGCGACACTGGTGGGGGCGATACGGATAGCGGGACTGGCAGCGGAACAGCAACCCCCGTAGCCGCCGATGATAGCGCAATCACCAATCAGTTAATCGCTATCAATATTGCCGTACTGACTAATGATACTGGGCTCGAAGATTCACCCATCACCATCAACATTGTACAAGTACCCGCTGGTGGCACAACAACCATAGAAATAGACAACAGCATCACCTACACGCCAAACGGAATCTTCACCGGTACAGACACTTTCATTTATAGCGTCACCGACATCGATGGCGACATGGCCACGGCAACAGTAAGCGTGGCCGTGAACACCGTTACTAGTGGTGGAACGGCAACCCCTTTCGCTAGCGATGATAGCGCTTCCACCGACCAGACAACGGCCATCAATGTTGCCGTACTCGCCAATGATACGGGCCTCGAAGATTCACCCATAACCGTCAACATTGTACAAGCGCCCGCCGGTGGCACAACAACTGTCGAAGCAAACAACAGCATCACCTACACGCCAAACGGAATCTTCACCGGTACAGACACTTTCAT
>CAYNYJ010000043.1:5336-29919 GCA_964401355.1 uncultured Ectothiorhodospiraceae bacterium
CCGACCAGACAACGGCCATCAATGTTGCCGTACTCGCCAATGATACGGGCCTCGATGATGCGCCATTAACCGTCAGCATCCTGCAAGCACCCGCCGGTGGCACAACAACTGTCGAAGCAAACAACAGCATCACCTACACTCCTAATGGAACTTTCTCCGGCACAGACATGTTCATTTATAGTGTCACGGATGCCGATGGAGACATGGCCACAGCGACAGTCACGGTAAACGTAAACTGCACTACCTGCGCCACAGGTGTTAACCTCACCTATGGGTGGAATGCCAACCCGGACAGCGACTCTGTCCTCGGATATCGTGTCTACACCGGCTCCACTCTTGCCACGGCCGCAACGGAAATCTCAAATCTGACGGTCGGCGACAGCGGGTTTGATGCCACCACACCTTCAGTAAGCTATGATGCCTGGAACGATCTGGGCCTCAATAAGGGTGACGCGGTATGCTTCCGACTTCAGGCCTACAACAGCGCCGGTTCATCCGACTTCTCTGCCGGAATATGTGATGTTATCCCTAATTGATCACTGCTGTCCCGCTAACTTCACATCGTCATGCCGGACTTGTTCCGGCATCCAGGAAGTCGTTGAAACCATTGGATTTCGGAACAAGTTCGGAATGACGGAAGTGGTTATTAAATTTCATGTCTCCAAATAACCGCTGGACGAGATGGATTGGCGACCAGAAATGTGAATTTATTTTGAAGGCAGCTCATAATGTCACCCGTTAAGAATACAGAGGACAAACAGATGTACGGAAGACCCATCGCCCAAAAACAGCCTGGTTATTTTATGGCTGCAATCGTATTGATCAGTTTGGCGGTTCTTTCCAGCCCCACGCAGGCAGCCGTTATGGATCGCACCGGCACCCTGTGGGCACCCTACGTCGAATGGACGTTGGATAACCCAAGCTACTCAGGAAATCCTTTTGATCTGATAGCGACTGCAACATTCACCCATCCGGCATCGGGAGAAACGCGCAGCACGGAAATGTTTTATACCGGTGGAACCACCTGGAAGTTTCGTTTCGCAGGTACAAAAACCGGTGAATGGACTTTTACCACGGCGAGCACTGATGTAGAACTTGCGGGACATACTGGCACCATCACTATCAATGCTAATACAAACCCGAGCATTTCAGGTTTCCTGGTATCCAGTGGTAACAAATTCGCCAAACAAATGGGTGAAAATGGGGAACTCAAAAGTTTTATTCTTAATATTTATATGAATCATGTTGATTACGATGTTAATGGAAAAATTGGCATCTATGACACAACCACAATTAGTAACTACCTCAACAATGCACAAACAATGGGATTCGACACTATTTTCTTGTCTGTACTGAACAACTGGTTTGACATAAATGCAGTCAAACACACTGAACACACAAGCACTAACCCGGATGCACGTACTTTTGAACGCCTTGAAGAATTAATAACCACAGCGCATGCCCGTGGTATGCATGTCCACCTTTGGGCATGGGGTGATGAAAGTCGCAAATGGACGCAGATTGGTGTAACTGGAGGCATCAATGGCACAGCAGACAAACGAATTCAACGTTATATCGCCGCACGCCTTGGCCCGCTACCAGGCTGGTCCATGGGATACGGTTTTGACCTAAATGAATGGGTGAGTGTTGAACAGCTGGACAACTGGGCAAGTTATTTGAAGTCGCACTCTGGCTGGCCCATGATGCTAGGCGCCAGACGCAATGAATCGGCAGGTGGTGGTAGCGCTTTGGATTACAGCTCACATGGCTGGAACTGGGAGTATTATGATGGTGCAGTAACAACCATTGACAGCAATTTCAATCGGCCACATTTGATGTCAGAACGAGATGTCTATTTAAGATGGACGAACATGGATGGAACTAGAAAAAAGATGTGGCAATATGCAATGGTTGGCGGTCATGGGGGCTGGTGGGGGCTGAATTTTTCCAACAACACACCATATCCCAACCCTGAACAACTCGATGCACACCGTATATTCTGGCAGGTTAACAACCGATTGCTTTTAGATATGTCACGCAACAACAGTCTTTCAGATGGTTATGTATTAAAAAACAGTACTAATACGAACTATATTTTTTATAAAGAAAACACAAGCTCTATCAATTTAAATTTATCAGGCATGTCTTCAACACAACCTGTAATTGTCATTGATACTAAAAAGGCATATCTTGAAATTGACTTAGGCCAAATGGGCGCAACCAATCAGACGTGGACAGCACCTTACACATCGGATTGGGCCATAGCCATTGGCAACTTCAACGACGGAACATTAATACCCAGCCTTCCTCAGGCACCAACAGGCGAACGCACATCCATAACCATTCAATAAATTTGTTAAATTACTACTTATTATGTAGTCGCAATAGCCATTTAAATCCAGGTGCGAGATTTTGTCTATCTAGCCACTGTGGTTGTCATATGGCTGTGATGAACCATTAAATACAAAGAGGATCTTTTAACAATGTAGAAAGTGCGCAAAGATTTACCTCTGTCGATGAAAGATACCAACCCTCTACCATAATAACTTCATTGCATTCAAAATCCTTTCGAATAATGTCAGATGTTATTTTAATAAAGTCATCACCACAGTATGTGTGCAAGGGGTTTTTATATTTTTTGCGAAGACTTAATTGAATCGTAGAGTACCTTCCCGCTTGCTTAGGTAGAGATCGCAAATATTTTTCACCTACATTTTGTGCACTATATACGGAGGAAAAAAATCTTTTTAAATTATTTCTAACAGCAAAGTCCTTTTCTTCCTCATCTTTTTTAGCCAAAATTCGGGCTGGAAACATAAGCATAAAAACAGTAACGTTAAGAGCGCCAAGAAATTTCCTTCTATTCATAAAATTCCCTCTTTAAATGTTCAGCCAAACGTAAAGATAGTGCCACTATTGTAAATGTGGGGTTTATAGCACCTCCCGTTGGGAACACAGAACTACCGGCGATATAAAGATTATCGATACCAAAAACTTTACAATTGCTATCAACAACCCCATGTTTTTCGCTATTGCTCATCCTGGTTGTACCCATATGATGATTTCCTCCATACCACCCTGGCTGGGGTTCAATAGCAACTTTCATCCGACCGACACCACTCCTACCTATCTCATTAGCAAGCAATACTGATGTTCTTTCAATATCATTTTCTTCTTGACTTCCCAATCTCCAATTAAGCTCTATCCTTCGCTGGCCTAGCGCATCGAGTCTTTTTGATAAACGAACTCGACTTTCGCTGTTCGGAGCTTGTTCGGTCATTGCCGTAACGTCTAAGTAGGTTACTTTTTTTTGTTCCTCAAAATATGTTCTAAACATATTCCTGGCGGTATAATTCTTCCTCCTTATCACCCCCCCCAAATGATCGATAAAATCACCTAACTTATTTCCGATACCATTATCTTCCTCTTCCTCTTCGGTTTTGTCGTAGTGTGGTTCTAATTCAAAGTTGGTATTTAATAATCGTTCACTTTTCTGAACTTGATTTGTTGGAATAATACTCCCTACTGCTCTAATTCCAGCTTGGCGACGAATAGGAATTCCATCATAATAAGCCACATCAGTTTCCGGATTAGCAAGCAAAATTTTGCCGCACAACCAGTGTGGATGCTCCATAAAATAACGGCCTACTTGATCATTATGGTTCCCCAAACCTGACTTTTGAACCGCGTCCGATAACAACAAGAGACGTGGATTTTCTAAACCGCCGCTCGCAAGTATTACTTTTTTTGCATTAACTTGAAACTCACCATTTGATAGTGACAAGACACGAACCGAAGTAACCAAGCTGGCAGATTCATTTACAACCAGCTCGACTGCATTGGCATTTAGCACTAAGTTAATATTCTTAGCGTCAACAATTTCTTGTCGGTATTTTTTGCCAAATCGTGTGGGTGGACTGAATTGACGTACACTGCTAACGAATACATTTGAATCTAGCGGGAAGGATTTTGCCCTTATAGTTTTTTCCCAGTATTTAGTTGAATAATCAAAAGGCTTTATCTCGATAACCTGTTGGGCACGTATATAATAAGGAACTATCGCTTTATACGATAAAGGCCACCCGCTTAGAGAAACCCAATCACGAATGGCAAAATCTAACTCATCTAAGGGGCCACTTTGTCCACCCCAATGATTGGTAGTTCCCCCAAAATACCGAAGTCGAGTAGCATTTAAAGCGAAATATTCTCTACCAACATTATCCCCGTCGTACAAATCCTGAGTATCCGGATCATATTCAAAGTTACCACTTTCCAATAAAACAATTTTTAGTTTGCTGCCAATAAACTCTCTGGCAATTGAAATTCCAGCCGCACCTGCACCAATGATACATATATCCGCATTTACAATGGCTTTGTCAGATAATTTTTCGACATATGACAGCATGTTAACGACCTTCTCTCTAAACAAACAGTTGCTACATCAGTTTGATGACATACATGATCGAAAATATTCTTGTGAATTTTAAATAATAAACCCCTGCCAAGCCTACCTTTAAGCATTGCTGCAAGCAATATATTTCCGGAAAAAGCAAACACTAGGTTTGCAAATACCCTATCTACAATATTCAGGAACCTACTATCATATGCTCCTAAACTCGTTAAAAATGAGTTCGTTTTTACTACTGAGTAATTTGTATCTTCAAGTAAAGAAATAATAGTGGATTTAAACAGCTGGTGCATAAATTTGTTATTTCGTTGCCAAACTAGCATAGATATTTTGAAGGTCATCTACAGTCCCTTGAATGTTGTATTTCTTAACATCTTCTTGGGCCTGCCCTGATAATTGAACTTTCAAGTGTGGCTGTTCTATTAAAGTGATTATCGCCTTAGCTAGTTCATTTCCATCCGCAGGTGGAACCACGAAAGCGTTCTTTCTGTTTTCAAGCACTTCCCCAAGACCGTCCACATTTGTTGACACAATAGGCACGCCCACTGACATAGCCTCAAATACAGTTAATGTTGTACCCTCCCAAAGTGATGGGATTACCTGTATATCAAAAATTGACTGGAGCAGTGATATGTTTTTTTGATAACCAGTAAAAATGAAATCTTTACTCATCCCTAGATTATTTACTTTTTCTTGCAGCGCTTCCATTAATGGTCCATCACCGACAATCATAAATTTTATTTTATGACCTGAATTTATGATTATTTTTGCAGCATCAACAAAATATGTATTTCCCTTTTGTTTATCTAACCGACCAACTGTCGCCACCAATTTATAATCACTTGGTATTTCCCATTTTATTTTTTCTTGTTCGATTTGATCACTGTCAGCACGTTGAAAATCTTCAAGTGGCACCCCATTAAAAACAACCTCTGTCTTTGACTTTGGGAAAAACCGCTTCTCAACCATAAACTCTTTCACGGCAGCACAATTTGCTATCCCTATATCGATTGCCCGACATAACATTAAATCAATAATTTTTTGATAAACGGGGTAATCAGGGTCAACAAAGTGCTCATGCAAAACAATCTTAGCTTTAGTTAGCAATCCTGCCGGTATTCCAAAAACAGTCGCGCCATACCCATGCAAATGTATTACGTGTGGCTTTTCTTTTTTTATCAGCCTTATAATTGAACCAAGCGTTCTTAAATCAAATTTACCTTTATTGAGGGATATAACCTTGATCCCTTCATTTCTTAAATTTCTAGCACCATCATCCTCCCCCCTTAGCCCCACCACTAATAATTCAAATCGATCACTATCGAACCGGGGGAACCACCAGGAAAATAAACGCCCTACCCCGTGAATACTAGACCCTCCAACGCTAAACTTGTCGCACACATGCATTACTTTTATTTTTCGCCCTGAAATCATCAGTTGTCCTCTATTTCACTATCATCCAAACAACATATTTTTTATGAAAGTCATTTTTGCTAGAATAATAAATAGATTTATAGCCTGGCAATTATTTCAATTTAGCCAAAACTGAAAAATGGTCATATAAATTTTTATGTATTTTAAATAACAAATTTTTCCCAATAATCGCCCTAACACAAGCTGTCAAAAATATATTCCGCGCAAAAACCAGGATCACATGGGCGAAAATACGATCCACTATATTCAATATTTTTATTTTTGAAAGTCCGACGCCGGTCAAAAAGGATTTAACAGCAACAATATCAAATTCTGAATCTTGCAATAATGATGTGGTTCTTTCTGCGCTAGTAAAATAATTATGTTGGTATTCATGTAAATAAAATAGGTTTCCCAGCGTTTCAGCGTTAGGCGCTATGACAATTATATATCCATCGTCTTTTAATACTCTTTTTGCCTCATTGAAAAAAGATAGAATTGTAGAATAATTTTCCATATGCTCAAGTACATCATATGTATAAACAATATCAACACTGTTATCCGCCACAGCCAAATGTGGAACTGGATCGGATAAAATATCAAAACCCCTTGCTTCCAGTTTTTCTCGAAGATATTTGCTTGGTTCAACCCCAATGTACTTCATTCCACTATTCTTCACTATTTCCGCAAATTCCCCTCGGCCAGAGCCTATCTCCAACAATGTCATAGAGCGATCAGTTTCAGGCAGGAGGTTATGAAATATTTTATACAAGTGGTTGGATTTTCTGGCTGCACCCCAGCCTGTCGTTTCTGTAAAACTATATTGAGCCTGGTTACCCATCGTCACTCCTGTATGTTCAATATACGATTATTACTTAAACTGTTTTAATCTGAGTCATAGGAAAATTGTTGCAGCAAACTACCGCATGGTATTTCAGTACTAATTTCTGTATACAAATTTCCGAATCAATACCAACTCATTATTTCTAAAGTCTTTAAACATCATCAGCACACAAAAATATATCAAGGCCGCCAAAGGTATTGTCAAAAACATGTGCATAGAACCAATTGACAACACTACGGAACAAAAAACAACAGAACCAATAACTCCCATAAAAATATGTTTATATACTTTGGGAGCACCTACCACCTGCTTCAGATTAACACCATTCAACATCACAAGAATAAGCTCTGATATAATTGTCGCAATTGCAGCACCTATAATTCCCAGCAATGGTATCAACAGCATGGTGCCTGAAACATTGACTACAGCAGCTAGCCACTGTCCCCTGGTTCTGTGTTTCTGCATATCACACGATGTTAAAAATACGCCAATTACACTTTTAACGAATGCCAACAAGACAAGCCACGACAAAACACCCAAGATTATAGAAGACTCAACAAACTCGCTGCCGAATATCAATAAAATAATATCCTCACTTATTAACCAAACGCCCACAGAGAGCGGGATCGCAATCAACATAACAATACCAAAAGACCTGTTGTAAAGATTAACCAGATCTTCCCTGGAATTCTGATATAAGTTGGTAATTACCGGCATCAATGCCAATTCGCAAAAATAGGCGAGTAACATCAGCAAAAAGATAATCCTGTATGCGGCATTGTAGACCCCTACAGATGACACACCAAGCAAGAAGCCAATAATAATCACATCAGTTCTTGTTGATATTTGATGTAACAGTATAAATAAAGCGTAAGTAAATGCTTCTTTAAATGTGTTTATATAATAGTCGAGACTGACAAATATATTGGGACGCCCATATTTTCTGGATACGAATAAAAATATGAATAACAAATACAATAACCCTATTGCTGGAAGCATGGACAAAGAAAAGCTCAGGCTCTGGCCCAGTAAAGCAGGAATAACTACTGCAACTGATGATACAAGTTTATAAAAAAACTCCATTATTCCAACTAAGTGTGAATCCTGTCGGGCAATGAGCGCTGCGGACAGCGACCCTACAAGAATCAACATCACTTGTGAAACCGTAATAAGAAGAATAATTTCCTTATTACCTTCTATTGCTAAAAAAGGAAGAAGTAAAACTAAAAGAAGACAGACTAAAACAGAGAGAATGAGGCGTATTGATAAAACTCCGCCATAATGATCCCCTTTAAAGGCATTATTTTTACTTAATTCCTTTATCGAATAATTAGTAAGCCCGTAATCTACAAAAACGACCAGGAAACCTGAGAATGCCACAGCAAAAGAGTATTCCCCAAGACCGCCCTGTCCGTAGACTCTTGCAATGACAACAAATAATAAAAATGTAAATAAATCACCTAATATCCTGCCTCCAGCCATATAACTAATATTTCTGAAGATTTTATCGGGCTTAATGCTGATAGACATAGTCAGTATGTGCCTACTTGAGTTATAACCGAATCCAGTGTTTGAGCAGCTGAAAAGGAGTGGCGTAGTACCTGGTTGATTTATTGTTGAAAAACAGACAAAGGAGATAAGCCACCTAATCTATTCCTTTCTCGCCTATGCAAACGGCGGCTCACCCAAATTCAAAACAACTTTTTGCCCGGTGATCGCATCCGACCAGTTTGATGCCAGAAAGGCGATACTTTGCGCAACCTCTATCGGCTGGACGTGTCTGCCATACGGTCGAGACTCTGCAATTTTCTCCCGATACATGGTAGGTATGACGGAGATGAGATCGGTGTCTGTCATATTGGGGACGACCAGGTTGGCCTGGATGTTAAATTTCAACAGTTCCTTTGCCAGGCTCTTGGTATACCCTGCCACGGCGCTCTTGGCGGTGATATAGCGGCTTTGCCCTGCGACCGGATTATCGACTGCCACGGTAGAAAGATTGATAATTTTGCCACCGCCATTTTGTTTGAAAATCGGGATAATCTCTCGGCAACAGGCGTGCATGCCTTTCACGGAGACTTCGATTTCCTGATTGAAGTCACTCCATTCCATCTCGGTAATATTTTTTGGGGAAAAATCCTTGACGGCATTATTGACCAAGATATCGATGCGCTCATACGCTTGTAAGGCGGTCTTGACCATCGCTTTGACGGAATCCTCATCCCTTATATCGCACTGAACGGCAATGGCCTGCCCACCGATGGCTTTTATCTCATCCACTATACATTCTGCATCGCCTTTACCACGGTAATAATTGATGACGACTTTTGCCCCAAGGGCGGCAAAGAGTTTGGCAGTAGTTTCGCCTATTCCGCGACTGGCGCCGGTAATCAACACGACCTTGTCATTCAGGCCAAAATGACGATAGCTTTCCGCCACTTCCTGACTGCTGAGCATTTTTTTGGGCGGTGGATTTAACATGACCTCGACCTTGCCACTGGCCGCAAGGTGCCCATTTTCAATACAGATTGCCGCCTCCATAATTTCGGTGGCCTTTGAAACTTTGTTGACCTTGCCCGTCAGTGTGTAACGATCTGTGGACAACACATCATTATCGAAGCTGATATCGAAACGGGTAAACGTGGCATATCGCCCCGGCAAGCGCATCCCGACCAGAGTTGAAAGCATCAATACGGCAACCAGGTTGTTACCCGGCATTATCCCGTCGGGCGGGTTTTTCATTCCCGGTCTAAATATGCTTGTGCCATAACGCTCTTTTAAAGCGCTTGCCGCCTGAAATATCAGTTGCTCTTGTTTATCAGCAAGCTCATCAATAAGGTATTGGGCCTCTGTTATTTCATCGACAAGGAAGGTATCTGGATGATTATTAGCTGAGTCTGTTTGAGCGATGAGTGTAAATTCACCTTTGGATTTGATTAAAATTTCATTATTTGCGTTATTCCGCCAGACAGCCTCGTATTTCTTTTCATCTTCCGTGTTGGTGTAGGTGATTTCCAAATTGAGCACATCATTGATAAAGACCGGTTTTCTGAACCGGGTATTGAGCTTGATAAATTCAATAGCCTGCCCTTCAAATTCAGCCCCTAACAACTGGATAAAACTAAACGGAATCATGCCGTGGACAACGGGCTGGCGGTATCTTGATTTGCGGGCAATCTCAGGATTGACATGCATGGAATTATAATCACCGGACAGCCTGGCGAAGGCCTCCACCATGTCGGCCGTAACTATAAAATCGAGAGTGATGTGTTTATTGTTTGTCATTATTCTTAATGGCTCTTCAGTACTGTCTCATTAACCTCATATTGTCATGCCGGACTTGTTCCGGCATCCAGAAAATCGTTGAACCAGCAAAAGTAGGCGCTCTTAGGCGACCACTGGATTATTCGCTACGCTCACCCTTCGGGCCGCCTTTGGCGTTCAACGTGCTGCGCGCTTATGTTCCGCCCTTCGCCGGAATACCCAAAACGCTACGCGGGGCAGGCTCTGACGGAGAAATTTCTGAAAATTCATGTCGCAATTTCTCAAATCCCACTACAGGCCATGCAAAACAACTCGTTACAACATGCCATGTATTTGTTAACAGGACATCAGTGATTATTCTTAGCAAAAATTAGTTAGACATTATCGTCGTTTAAAAACAACCTTGGCGGGATTACCCTGCACAATGGCATTATCCGGGATTTTGGAGGAAATCACCGAATTGGGGGCAATAATGACACTATTACCGATTTTCGCACCATCAAGAATAACCGCCCCGGCACCAATCCAGACGTCCCGACCAATCGCAATCCCCTTTGAAGTTTTCTCTTGGAGGCAGACCGGGACATCCAGCCGATCATATTTATAGTTATTGCCTATAATCGAGACATTCGGCCCGATCATGGAATAGTCGCCAATAGTAACGCCACCTTCATCGGCGGAAATAAAGCAGCCATTTGCAATAGAGACATCCTCGCCAATTACCAGCAAACCGTTGGACGCCTTAATTTTGCAGAATGAACTGATTTGTGTTCCCTTGCCAATCTTCAGAAGACTCGAAAGATCAACCTCGGATTTTGGGCTGACTTTGCATTTGTATTTAAGTAGATATGCGCCGGTAACCACAAAGGATGGCACCAAAAAACGTTTCAGTAGTTTGAATATTTTCATTTTCAGCCCTTGTGACTTTTTACAACGGCGTAAATATCACCAACATTTTCGATGGATTGAACTTCATCCATCGTTAATTTGATATCAAATTCTTCTTCCAGCGCGGTCACCAAACGTAAATGGTTCATGGAATCCCAATACTCGGTATCATCGGGTGATAATTCAGCTGTGATTTCATCCTCATCAAGGTCAAGCACATCAGCAACCAGTTCTTTTATCTGTTCATCCACTATTAATCTCCAATGATTAATCGCATCTCAGGACACGCTAATAATTCAATTTTTGATTTCGAAATTTTGTAATTTTTTTCATTTTCATCGGCAATGCCATCGATTGAAAACCCCTGTTGCTCAAAAAGTTTTTCAACGGGTTTGTTTTTTTGTGTTTTTATATATTTCGCCGTCATTACGCTTTTATTACCATTTAACAGATAACGTTGCTTTAACGTATTCATCACTGCGGTTTCGATGCTGCGGCCCATTGCCCGGCAGCTCATAATAAAGCTGTCAATATGAACATCCTCAAACCCCAACTCAAGCAACACAATACCAATTATGCCCATATCACCGAAATTATCAGTGACTGAAAACAAGATTAAATCCCATTTTTCTGCATCGATAAACTGTTCGATTTTACTGGTGTCGTAGCGTTGGGTTGTCACATTAAACTGATTTGTTTTTGTAAATAACTGATGCACACGCGGAAGCTGCTGCACGCTTGCCACTTCTACAGTGAGCACGGTTCCCAGACTGCTTAAAAAATCATTGATATCACTAACATCATTTTTTAACTCTTCGCGCTGAGCATTTTGCTTGTATTGCTCCAGTTTATTTGTATCTTCCTCGGTGATAAACAACTTCTCAAAATAATCCCCTTGCTGTAAGACACTTAAATAACCCGCAGGATCATTCGGCAAATCAGGCACCGTAACGTCATGCATTGTGCTATTAATCAGTTCACGCTCTACCGGATTGTCATCAATGAATACAATACTGTCTTTGCCAATATTCAGTGTTTTGGCAATTTCTTCAATGCTCTGATTTTTTGAATTCCAACTGATTTTACGAATAGAAAAATCATCCAGCCTTAGCGGCATGTCGCTCTTTTCCTGAAAGACCTCTTCAGCATCCTCAATATTATTCTTACTGGCAATCGCCAGTATCACGCCTTTTTGTTTTAAGGACTGGTAATACATTTGCAAATCATAGAATACTTCACCTTCAGGATAACCTTTACCGATTTTCAGGTTATCAACACCATCTTCACCAACAACTCCTCCCCACAGCGTATTATCAAGATCCAATACCAGGCATTTTTTTGTTAATCCTTTTATCGCCTTGATATATCGGACAAGCTCTGTCGCCAATTCCGATAATGCCTGTTCATTTAATTCCATTTTTGCAATGTAATACATCTTGGCCGAAATGCAGGCTAGTTTGCCTCGCCGCGACAAAATATTATTTTTATCAACAACAAAAACCCTTGCATCTGGCCTGAATAATTCTATCAATTTTAAATTAAGACGCGCATACCACTCGGTTTCACTAAACTCAAGTTGAAAATCTGCAATCCCTGCCTTTGAATAGGATGGCTGAACAAAATTAGCCACCAGCAAGCTTGCGCTGGTTTTTTGTTTCGACAAAGCTGCCAGTTTTTGAATTGAATCAATGACACGATTTAATTCTTGTTCTTTTTGTTCATTATTGAGTTGCAGAAAATGATAATTTATATCAGACGATAACCCGGGAATGGATAGATCCAGATAAATAATATCTGCATCAAATTGCAACAAGCCGCTGGTATCCGTCAAAAACTCCTGAAAATATTGATTATAGGGGGCAATGTAGCCCTCAATTTTCAGATTATCAGAAGCCGCGAATGTGCTTAGATAATTGGGTAACAGATCAATGGTATGGTTGGATAAAAAGGCGATTTTTAAATCGCTCTCTCCCTTTACCCGTTCAATATTCCGAAAAATTAATTCGATTTCGCGTGAATTAAAGTCGCTTTCTTTTATAGAACGCAGAATAGAAACCAGTCCATTCCAGTCCGATGCTTGTTTGATTTGTTGTTTTTGCGTCTTATCCATTAGCGACAAAAAAATCAAAGAAACCCATTTTCTTTATACCATGCCACTGTTCGTTTCATGCCCTCTTCCAAACTGATTTTGGGAGAAAATCCAAGCAGGGTTTTGGCTTTTTGGATATTAAATGCGCGGTTGTTTTTATAAAACCTGACACGTCTTCTGTGCAAAGGAGGCTCGATTCCCAAGGGGACACAAATCGACTCAATAACCACCGCTGCGTAATAAAATAACCAGTAAGGGAATTTAAGCCATGGCATAGGTGCACCTTCTGCATCCGCTACGACTTGGATGTAATCTTTTAAAGGCAAATAACGATCACCGCCTATGAGAAATGTCTCTCCCGATACATCCGGCGTTTTCAGCGCCAGCATAAACCCGTCAACGATGTCATCGATATAAACGGCATGGAAATTTTCCGTACAAGGGCCAATGAGTAAGAAGGTTTTTTTGGCCAGCATCTTAAACATTTTCAACATGCGCATATCGCCAGGGCCATACATTGAGCATGGCCGTACGATAACAATCTCCATATCAGATTTGCCCATGACCGATTCAACGTATTGTTGTGCTTCGAGTTTTGTTTCCTGATACAGGTCACCCGGCGCATAGGGTGAATGCTCATTTGCCGGCGTGGCTTTCACATTGCCATGTACGCCAATCGTCGCGCAATGAACAAGGCGTTTAACACCTGCGGCCATCGCGGCATCCACAACGGCCTTTGTACCCTCGACATTGATTTTGTGATAACTCTCGGGTGGGCCCGATGCAGTGCGAAAATTTGACACTAAATGGATGACGTAATCTGCGCCCTCGACCAAGGTTGCCATGGCGGCTTTATCGGCAATATCCGCAATGACGATTTCACTAACCCGTCCCTCGAATTTGCGGGCCTTCTCTTCGTTTCGCGCCAGGATACGCACAGCGTAGCCATCCTTTAGCAGCCTCTCCGTTAGGTGACTTCCGAGAAACCCCGTTGCGCCTGTTACTGCAACACACTTTTTTCCTTTTTCTGTTACCACTCATCCACTCCTCGGATTGCTGAATACTGCACCGGCTAAACGCCTGATCAATCGACCATTCGGCCGATGGCTGTTACCACAACTCCATTACAACAATCCCACTCTCCCGAATGACGATCATAAAATTTCATGCTCTCTCATTCCCGCGAAGGCGAGAATTCAGTCTGCGCCTCGCGCTAACATTGCACTGGATACCGGGTTGGCATGCCCCTTGGGTACAAGCCCGGTATGACGGTGGATATTTTCCTTAATGTTGTCATCCCAATCTCTCGTCCCGTAGGATGGTTTGCTATCCTCCACCTGATGTCTAAAGGCGGAAGCTTTATACCGCCGGTTGGGTCTGTTGCTTCACCCACACTGGATACTGATTACGCAAATCCTGCATATTGGCTGCTTTTCTGTCCTGATCCCATCCCCACCGCTGCGCCAGCAAATCGGCGCAGTAATCAATCGTCTCGCCCTGTGGAATGGCGAAGGATCCTAAATCTGTCCTGCGTAATATGAGGTCTGACAGGGTACAAACCATTTCATGGTCAATGATGTAACTCAACTCTGCCTTGATAACCTCCGTTGCCCCCGGCACGAGTTCGGCCTGCACGGGGTCAACCTCCGCGTATCTTACAATATCACCCACATGGGTGCCGTAGTTATTCACTAGGTGATGTATCGTCTTTTCAGAGAAATACTGGATATATCGATGATGACACGAGGCCAAAAATGCGCCCATATCGGATATATCGCCACCATAAAGCGGTATCTCATGGGTTCTGGACGGGGCCAGGGGCTTCAGCAGACTTTGCGACATTATTTCCAGGGAGCGTTTGGCCACATCCCTCGCGGTGGTGTATTTCACCCCTTGCACCCAATAAAGCCCGGTTGGGCCTTCCAACTGACTGGCAGTCACTATCTTGAAATTTTTCTGTGGCTCCGGCTCACTTGTTTGGCTAGATGCCGACTCCGCTGGCAGCCTGCCGAGATGCACCCGCGTCACATCATTCTGACTCAGACCCAATAACGGAAAAGCACTATTGACCTGGGAGAGACAAGTCTCCAACTCGGTATCTGTTACTCCTTGCTCTTCAGGCTTTCCCGTATCAGGAAAATACCAGGTGCCAATAATGCTTCCATTTCGCCATGGAGTCGCAAATAACAGGCGATTAGCACTTCCTGAGCCTTCCTTTAACCGGGTTTTTATACCCAAGGCGCATGAAGCAATGTCCCGGTTTACCACCAGATTTACCGCCCTTGCCAGGCGTGGCTGACTTTCTGCCGGGAGTTGGTCATGAAATTTCGAATATGACAAGCCCCAGGGGCCCGTACAGTCGATGACTGTGTCAGCACTAATTTTTATTTGCTTAGCGGAAAGGCGATCCTCGGCAATGACGCCCCGGACTTTGTTGCTGTCAACAATAAAATCCGTTACTTCCAGATAATTACAAACATGCGCGGCCTTTTCCCTGGCGGACATCAGAAAAGCCAACACCAAGCGTTCAGAATTGAAAACCTGAGCATCATACCAACGCGCCCCACCCGTAATATTGTTATCTTGCAAATCTGGAAATATTGACTGAAGCTCCACCAGAGAGAGCAGGCTTCCTTGGGGAATGTGCTTCGCCACATCCAGCCCCTGATTTCTGTCGTGAGCGAGGATATCGTAGAGTTTCATGCCACCCCAAAGGGCTAGTCTGCTCTTGCTGAGTTGCCGATAGGTCGGCATAACGCATTCCATAGGTGACACTAGGTGCGGCGCTATGCGCAATAATGCCCGCCTCTCCCGAACGGATTCTTTGATGCGTGCAAAATCAAGATTCTGGAGATACCTGATCCCGCCATGAATAACCTTGAGGCTATTCGCCGATGTCGCACAGCAGAAGTCACCCTTTTCCAGCAGCACCACAGAAAGCCCGCGAGAAGTCGCCTCCCAAGCCAATGTTGCGCCGTATATTCCACCCCCGATAACGACCAGATCGTAGCGTTCTCTGAATGTTGGGAGTCTTGAACTATAGATGTTCACCGGAATTGAACTCAAAAAATGGCAGTGTGGAATGTCGGTTATAGGGTTTCGCGAAACTCAGAGACTTAACAGCGCTGCTCTAACTGCGTGTACAAGTCATTGACTCTGGCTTCAAATACCGGATAACTGTGTTCCCGGTCAATATGCTCCCGGGCCTTGTTTGCTAACTGGGCTCGCAACTCATCATCCCTGAGCAATTCCTGCATAGCGGTTGCAAAATCCTGCTTTGTCGGCTCCGCCAGTTTGGCGATTTCCGCATTCATTACCTGGGTGTGGGTGGGCAAATCGGTCGCAAGAACAGCCGTACCGGAATGCAGGTAGCTGTATATTTTCATCGGCGTATTCACGCCCTCCGTGCGGGGAGAGAGCAAAATATCCGCCTGAGCCATGTAATCACCGATATGAGCAACCGGTTTTCTGCCGAGAAAAAAGACATGATCCGCAATGCCCAATGACTCGGCCAGACGGCGGTTTTCTGCAATATGGCTGTCGATGCCGCCGATAATGACCAGCGAAACATCGCTATCCTGCTGTCTTACAATGGCAAAACTTTCCAGCATGAGGGCAATACCCTGGTAGCGCTCAAGATTACCAATGTACATGGCAATGTGTCCCGTCAAATTAAGTTTATCCCTGATTTTTTCCACTCCTTCCACCGGTTCCTTCATCAGCGAAACATCTTTCAGCACAACCACATTTTTTGCCCCAACCCGGGTCGCATCATCCGCCAAGGCATCACACATGGGCACAACGGCTGCGGCATAACGCATAGGTAAGGATTCAATGAAACGCATTATTCCCTGCAAGGGCCGAATCACTGGATGCTGCGCCACAATCTGGGTGGTCATCGACGAGTCCATATCAAAGACGAATGGAATTGAACGCAAGGGACAAACAACTAAAGCCATAAACGCGCTTTCCTCAACGGCATGCACGATGTCATAGCGGTTCCTGGCTATCAGCGAAATAAGTTTGAAGAACATATGCACATCGCAGATGATTTTTTTCAGCGACAGGCCCGGTGGTATTCCAACTACTTTAATCCACGGTCGAACACGGTGTATGGTCAGATTATCGTAATCGCGATCACTGCCTTCATGGAAAGTGAGCACATCGACGTGATCTCCCCGCTTGCTCAAAGCCTGAAGGAGTAAATCAACCGCAATAGGTGTACCACGCTCATGATAAAAAGGATGTGGTGCCAGCAGCAATATTCTCATCAGGCTTTAGCACTTTGGGCAGGCCGGGAAAGCCTGATAGAAACCTGGTTCCGTAGAAATCGCAATGGCCCTTGTAACTGGCCATAGGGCTTGATTTCAACATTTGGGGCTTGAAGTGAACGACGAATATCCCGGGCCGGATGCGTAATGGAAATAGAGGCCGACAATGTGAATCCAAAACTGCCAATCCGGGATACTTCCGTTGATAATGGCAATGGATCGCTACCCGGCAGGATCGGAACCCCAGCCGTGCGGGCCTGTTTGAAATGTGAGAGGTTACGCCAGAATACCGGCCGCCCCCCGTTATCCCCCAGGCACAATCCGTGTTTCGCATTCGAAGCTAACAACTGTGAAATGATTTTGCCCCTGGTGCCCAACCATTTGCCAACCCCCCAAGGCAGCACCGGAATTGCTCCGGCTTCCTGGACAATTTTCAACAAGTCACTCACGGGTGTTCCATCCTTAAATACTTGCCTTGTTCCTAACGCGAGCACTTCAAGTTTTTCGGCGGTTATTATTTGTCTTCCGGAAATAATGAGCATCCGATCAACACCATTACGAGAAAGCGTTATCGAGCAGTCTTCTTCGCAGCGTTTTAACCGCCAAGATCCACCAATATTCTGTTCCGTAGAATCGACTATGGCTGCAAGCTTCTTAAACTCGTCGGTTCCCGCGATTTCACTCAACATCAACACCCCAAAAAAATGTTCTGTGTTACCCGACTTCCGGGCATATTCACAGAAATTCTCATAGGCCGCATCAAAAATTGACACCCTGTCAAAGCATTTTTGAATATGTACGTGCGCATCAACGATAATCATATTAGTAAACATTCACTATATTATTCAATATCGTAATCTCCCTGCCGCATAACTCAATCTACCCATAGTACAATGGAACGCAGGCGCCATGCATCAATTACAAGAATCCTGCTCAAGCCGTACTCTGCGGCTCGATTTTAATAGTTCCTTGGCATCAGTCTTTTTGGGTACTACTTTTCAGGTACTACGTGACTTACTACCCAGTCGCCTGAAAAGGATACTGCTTCTTTTTAAAATCCCGGTCGTCATACCGGCGAATGCCGGCATCCAGAGAGGGTGGCAATACATGCAAGGCTGTATTTTAGGTTAATGTTGACAGGGTAACGGGCTTTGATATGTTTATATCCAGCTCCTGGATACCGGCATTCGCCGGTATGACGGTGGATTTAAGTAACATGAGTAGTATTCATTATTAGTGACTTGTTAGTAAAACCGCTCATATAGTAAAACCGCTCATACGAGAATTTTTCACTCCCTCATATTCAGAGATTTCAAACGCCGAAAGAGTGACAATGCCCATAACATGACAAAAAGCAACATAGCCGTATACGAGGCCATGTCACGAAATTTTCCATGATTCTCGTGCAGCTCTATTACCTGAATCGTTCCCTGATCCACAAACATTCCTCGAATTGATACGGCACCAGGTTTTAATGGAAGCTGCCCAGTCAAATTCAGCTCCTCTCCTGCAAACGTACGCACTGCACCGCCACTAGCATGTGGGATATATAATGCTCGCTCAAGAAGCACCTCCTTACCAACCCTTTTTTCTTTTTCTTGAAGCGTTTTCACAAAATGATTATCGTATTTTTCAGGCCCATCGACCAGCGCAAATGGCATGGTAAAATAAACCGCGAGAAATATTAAAGATAAAGAAATATTCCTCGTTAGAAAAATACTCAGGCCTATTGGATTCCCTGCGCTCTTAAACATAAAATAAGCAATATAAATAAAGCCGCCGACTGTAAGCAGGGTCACTATAATGTGTTCTGGCCAGACCAAACCGAAAGTCAGCAACTCCCATGTAAAGGGGGCAAAAAAGTGCACCCCTGCGCCTAGCTTTATTTCCAAAGCATCTAACAAAAGATGAAAAAAAGAGTTTATCGCTAATATCGCAAATACTATCTTAGGTTTTCTGGATAACATAGCGAAGGCAGCGGACAACACCAGACAAAATACTAACGATGCTTGAACAATCACATACAACCGAAGCGTGTACGGATCGATTTGCGGCAACATAATGCGCGCTAACCGCTGAATTATCCACGGGATATCTGGCAAAATACATCCGAGAAACACCCATTTCATGTCGACACCACGAAACACTGCTTTAGATGCTACGCCCTGTACGACGAAATGAACCAATGAATTAGGCATTTATATGTACAAACCAATTAACTGCTGTCCCGTTAACTTTATATCCGTCATACTGGCGCAGGCCGGTATCCAGAAAGCCGTTGAAGCCACTGGATTCCGGCCTACGCCGGAATGACGGGAGAGGTTGCTGATAGGCCACGCAAAACACCGAATTACAATATAGCAAGCATTTGTTAACGGGACAGCAGTGAAACCAATTAACTGTTGAAGCGTATCTTACATTACATAATTTCATTGATAATAAACCGATGTTTTCCTGATTGAGCGGCTTCAATATTCTCAACCGGAATTATTGTTATTGTCATTGGTTCCGAAAAATACTTTTCTAATGAACTGCTAATCAGATTGGTATCCGTATCTTTGAATAAGGAATTTTTGACTATATTGATCTCCAACTTGCTTTCAGTTTTCTGAATAATCTGGAATTGTTTTACACCTTGAATTTTTCCAATGGTGTGCGCAACGACCAACCCATGAATCTTTTTACCGGTTTTATCCGTTAGCCAATCCGTTTTTCGGCCTTCAATATTGTCCAAACAGGGTAAACTCCGACCACATTCACAGCATTTATTTGACAATGTAATCTGATCACCCAGACGATAGCGTATAAAAGGATAGGCAAAACTATCAAGATTAGTGACCAGGACATCGCCGCTTAAAGGGTCGCTATTTATTGCCGTTTTTTCATCCACCTCCAAAAATACATTTTCAGCGACAATATGCATACTGCCCTTCGGGCATTCATAGGCAATAAGGCCACCATCCCTCGCGCCATACTCGTTGATGACTGGTGCATTAAAAACTTTCGTTATCGCCTCTCTTTGGTTAGGTAATAGCATCTCTGCGGTTACAACAATACCCTTAGGGATGAAATCTAATTTCAACCCATTAGTATGCTCGATATGTTGAGCCAGCATATGCATTGCGGATGGGTACCCCACAATAACTCGCGGCTTCTTCTTATTCATCAGTTCGACATATCCAGTCATTACTTCGGCTGTCATATTCAACGCTGAAAGCATATAGTGATTCATCAGGTATTGATCCTTTATGACGGTCACCTTTCCACGCTTTGACAATTCAATGGGTGATGCCCAAAATTCAAACATCATGTCACCAGGCTCAATACCCCACCATTTACGGCAACGCAACTTAGCCGCATTCTGAAAAGCCTGAGTATATTTGCAGGAATAAAACCATAGAGGGCTACCGGTCGAACTTCCGGTTCTTAATCGAATGAGATTATTTCTATAATCTGTCGAAATTATTTCATCTTCATTGGCTTTAAATATTTCCTTTTCCATGATGGGAATTCGTTGATAATCCTCCAATGTAAAATCATCGGGATTTATCCCCACTTCCTTAAATATCTTTTGATAAAACGGCACGGTATGGGCAGTATGCTGTAATAATTTCTTCAGTTTCTGGAACTGATATGCTTTCAAGTCATCATGTGACAGCCATTCTGTTTTTTGCATTTCTTTAATGAAGTCAAAGGTAGCCCTACCCTGTAATTTTTCATGTAAGGGGTACAAAATATGGCGGACTAAAAAATGATGCATTAAAAACTCCAAAACCGGTCAAATTTAGCGGTCAATTTTCACATATTGACTACCCAGGAAAAAATCTACCCTAAAGCAATATTTAAGAATAAGCCGGTAATTCCAACCAAGAAACCCCGATACTACCAACATATATTTCAAAACCATCAATTAAGAAAATATTCTGCACCACTTGTCGCCGAAAATCCAGGACATTTAACCATAACTCACTGTATTTAAATAACAATTACTTTTGTAATTTCCACTGAGACCAACCACTCATTGTCTCTATAGGCTACCCACACAACAACAACCCAATAAAATACCAACCGGTTCTGACTGCATCGTAAGTAAATTTCCATTGTACTCAACACCCAGAAATGGGGTCTGTTGATAAAAAAACTGGGTATACTCCACCTTCATAATAACTGAGAAAATCCGTGATTATTCGGAGTTATTCTCATCACCCGATAACAAAATGGCACTTACATATTAAATCCATGGCCCTATGAACCACTCATTCACCATATTTTAATACTCAAAATGTCTGTATCGAAATTCCTTAAAAATATTGATGACTATTTACATCGTTTTTCTCACAAAGAATCCGTACTGTTTGAAGCTATGAATAGTTTTGGTTTTAATTGTCAGGCTCCTGTCATCGATGCTTTACTTGATCATCCACATATAAAGGTTGGCATTACCACCTCTAGACTCGGTGATGAAGACCTCACCCGGAAACACATCACAGATTCTGGTTATTTCCAATATTTCATCGAACCCAAAAAAGCAATCTGGAAAAAATGGAACCTTGTGGTTTGTACGGATGCGCAAGGTGTTTGGTATAAAAGAAATCATAAAACCGCCTATCTCCAACATGGAATATCTGGGCGCGGAAACTACCCCTATGGCAACACGGCGGTTATTCAGAGTTCCAGCAAGCGATTCGACTATATTTTTTCTTCATCAAAAAATATTGCGCGTGGCTACAGAAAATATTTCCCCCACTTTGATGATGATATCGATACCCGAGTTGTTGGATTCCCATTACTGGACAACGCACTCAATGACGACTTACAAAATACCAGCCTGGTACTCACTCCCAATAAGCGCACAATATTGTTCACCAGTCATTGGGATGAGTACTCACTATTAAAATCAATTGGCCGCGAAGTCCTTGATTTGTTATCAAGCATGGAAGATTTTAATATTTTACTTACAGCCCATCCCTACAACTGGGATATGGAAGAGCAACTATTTTCACAGAAGAAAGATTGGAAAAAGTTTTTTCGATCCTTTACTTCTCACAATCATGTACAATTCTTACCCGATCAGAACGTTTCCCAGCTGATACAATCAGCAGATATCATCATTTCCGATCACAGCTCAAGCACACTTGAATATTGTGCCCTCAACAAACCCGTGATTAGATTCCAGAACCCGAGATATTCATTCCATGATTCTTATTTGACACAACTCATAAACAGAGCAACGTATCATTTTAATTCTGTAAAAGAACTTGAAAACTTACTACTGAAAAATGTATCCGCTGAAGAACACCAAAGATACCGGATAGAACTTACAAATTATTGTTATGAAAACCTAGGGACATCATCATCAGCTAGCGCGGCAGAGATAGTAAAAATATGCCGGGAAACAAATTAACACCCAAGCTAATCTCTACAGTTATATTAAATTAACCCACCAATCTCGTATCTGGATATTAAAAATAATGGACGATAAAAAAACCAACCACTGGCGCACATACTTTATCCTAATTATCGCGCTTGCCGCAGTATTACGTTTGCTGGGAATCTGGCACGGTTATCCATTTTCATACTATGGAGATGAAGCACACTTTGTAAAAAGAGCACTTTCATTTGGCTCTGGCGATTTAAACCCCCACTGGTTCCACAAGCCAGCCTTCCTGATGTACATACTTTTCTTTGAATATGGTCTGTATTTCGTGTTCGGCAAGATAGTTGGCCTATGGAATTCTGTTGATGGATTTGCAGTCTCTTTTATTACGAATTCCGGCCCATTTTATCTGATTGGCCGTATTACTATTGCTATTTTTAGTGTCGCCTCAGTAGCCATGGTGTATCTGATTGGTGAACGGCACTTTAAACGCGGAACCGGTTTATCTGCCGCAATGATTCTCACACTCAGTTTCGCTCATGTTGTGGCGAGCCAGGATATTAAAGCAGATATTCCCGCGACTTTCTTCACGATTATCTCCATGTATTTCTTACTTAACTACACTGAGACTAACCGATTAAAATTTTTATGGTTTGCGACTGCCCTAGCAGGCATGGGGGTTGCCATGAAGTTTTACCCCTTGGTTATGCTTGTACCCATCATTATCAGTATTGCCATAATTCAGGGAAAAACTTTTGAACAAATATTGCAGAACTGGCGGAATATTCTTTTATTAAGTTTGTCTTCCGTCCTTTTATTATATGCCGTATTTTTTATTTTCAGCCCCTATAGTTTTATTGACCCCTTAGGCCTAAAACAAAATTTTGGCCGAATTATCGGGCTTGTGAAAGACATTTCAGGATGGTTTGGTGATGCAAGACCAGTCGGAAAAGCTGATTTCTTTGTTAAAACAATGGATCCACTCACCAGCACATATTATTATTTTAAATTACTTTTAGGAGCCACTGGAATGGGCCCATTAATTGGCTCCCTGTCCCTTGCTGGGCTAGTACTTCTACTGTGGGGGCGAAAATTTAAGTACCTTCTAATTTTAATGTTCCCGCTAATCTTCATTGCTGTATCAAACATTACCGCTCCCGGTTATGTTGAACCACGACATCAATTGCCCATATACCCATTTTTTGCTATCTGTGCAGGTTATTTTATCGTCAAACTTACCGAACTATTTACCCCTCGAACGGTTATCCCAATACTCGCGATATCACTACTGATACCTGCCTATTCGATCATCGAAAATGGACTCTATTTATCGAAGTCCGACACACGTAATCTTGCCAAAGATTGGATCGAAACAAATATCGCGAACGGTTCAAAAATTGTATTAGCCGAAAAAGGGCCGGAATTATTAATGAGTACAGAACAGCTAGATGCAATGGTCAAGTTAGCCGAACAGGTTAATCAGAGTGACCCTAACGGTCAGTTCACGACGCATTTAGGCAGCTATCTGAAATATCAACGAATGGCTTCTGAAAAATCACCCAGCTACTATATCGGCGAAATACGATTTCCCTGGTGGCGAGAAAAAGAACCCGAAGATGGTAATTTTGTTCTGAATGATTACGACAAAGATATGGGTAATCCACTTCGCCCAATGAATGTAAAAAGCCTTGATGAATATCGTCAGGAAGGATTTGAGTATTATGTAGTCAATAGCTACCGGTATGGCCACTATTTTCAGGCTGATTCTGAACGCTCCAGAAGCTTCCCCTCTTTTCATCGTTTCTATCATGACCTGTTCGGACAAGCGACATTGATAAAAGAGTTTAACCCTGACGTCGAAAAACGTCCCGGGCCGACAATCAAAATTTTTCATCTGCCTAAAATATAACGGAAGACTAAAATTTTCTCAGTGCGTCCAGCTGCTTTGTAAAAATATTCAGCCTAGTTACATTTATTCGTGAATTCAATTCGCTAGTGCAACAGGTGGGTTGATTCCGAAAAATACCTG
>CAYNYJ010000044.1:0-29482 GCA_964401355.1 uncultured Ectothiorhodospiraceae bacterium
TTGGTGGTGGTTCAACGACTTTCTGGATGCTGGCCTGCGCCAGCATGACGGTTATGAAAGTTAACGGGACAGCAGTGAAGAGTGATTTAAAAAACAATCGTGTTAGAAATAGTCGCAATTAAAGAGTAAAAAGTGATATGCAAATTTTATTAGCTAACCCGCGCGGTTTTTGTGCCGGTGTTAATCGCGCCATTGAAATTGTCGAGCGTGCCCTGGCATTGTTTGGCGCGCCAATTTATGTGCGCCACGAAGTGGTGCATAACCGCTTTGTGGTGGATGGGCTGCGTGACAAGGGTGCAATTTTTGTCGATGAACTGGAAGACGTGCCGAATGAAGGCACGGTGATTTTCAGTGCGCACGGTGTTTCGCAGGCGGTGCGCAAGGAAGCAGAAGATCGTGACCTGACTGTTTTTGACGCCACCTGTCCACTGGTGACTAAAGTGCATATGGAAGTGGTGCGTCATGAAAAGGCATCGGAAGAAGTGGTGTTGATCGGCCACGCCGGGCACCCGGAAGTGGAAGGCACGTTGGGGCAGTATACGGGACAAGGCATGTATTTGGTGGAGTCGCCGGAGGATGTGGCGACGCTGACGGTGAAAAATGTCGATGCACTTGCCTATGTCAGCCAGACGACATTGTCTATGGATGATACCAAGCAGGTGATCAATGCCCTGCGTGCACGCTTCCCCAATATTCGCGGCCCTAAAAAAGATGATATTTGTTATGCCACGCAAAACCGGCAGGATGCGGTGAAAGGTCTGGCGGCCCAATGTCAGCTGGTGCTGGTGGTGGGTTCCGCCAACAGTTCTAATTCCAATCGCTTGAGTGAGCTGGCCGAGCGTCTTGGCACCCGTGCTTATTTGATCGACGGTGCGGCGCAAATACAAACGCAATGGTTGTCTTCTCTAACGGATGATGCGGTTATTGGCGTTACCGCGGGGGCCTCTGCGCCGGATGTGCTGGTGCGTGAAGTGATTGCACGTTTGCAGGTACTGACAGGGGCCATTGTGCGCGAGTCGGATGGGCAAGTGGAGAATGTGGTGTTTTCTTTGCCGAAAGATTTGAAGGTCAGTGCTTCGCGAGGCTGAAGTGCAGCGCTGTCCGCTTTAAAAAAGCCCCTTTCCTATTGTTGAGGAAAGGGGCTTTTTTTGAGATTTTTTGCGTGTTAAACGTTGTTAATTTTCATCCGTCCAGTAGGTTTCCTGTATTTGAATGGCATCGGGTAAAGAGTCGCATTCGGTGCCTTGGCAAGCGAGGAGTTCCACATTGCCATCGCCATTTTCGCGGAATAGGGCCGTTACTCCCGAAGGGATTCCGGGACGATTCAGGTCAGTGCCACGATCATCTGTTGTAGGTGTTCCTCCGCCAGGTTCTCCACCTGTTCCATCCCCTGTTCCATCGCCCGCATTGCTGTCATTGATCACGGGGTTCGCGTCAAACAGGCTAATGCGATATAGACGGCCAGAGCCAGAGGGGGGTGAACAGTCGGAAATGGCGACTGATTCTGGCGGCGTGTAAGTGGTGAAAAAAATTTCGCCATTGATGGTGAGGGATGGGGCCAGTACCTTTTCGCCATTGCCTGTACCCAATGTGATGTACCAGCCGTTGGCGGCGGCCAGCGAATCGATGTCGCCAGTGCTGGTGACCAGGCTGCTAGTAGCGTCGAACAGGTTGCCCGTGGTGATAGTGGTGAAATCGCCGGGTGCGGTGCCGAGTACATGGGGATCACGCAGTGAATAAAAACGGTCGTCGACGCGATCCGCCGGGGTGCCATCGGCATTCAACGGGTTCAGCGGGTGTGCGCGGTAACCGGAACCGATGTTGATCGAAATGTAGGGGGCGCTGCCCGGGCGCTGCGTGACGACTACGTCGGGAGGATAATAAAAGCGACGATTATCGGCCTCGGTGTTACTGCCCAGGTTGGCCAGTAATACAGCGGTGCTGTCCGTGAGCGTGGCGTTTAAATCGATGCGGAAAATCTGGCCGCGCATATCACCCACGTATAGCCGGTCGGTTTTGCCGTCGAGGTTGCTGTCCAGCAGACGCAGCTCCGAGGGAATGCTGTTGGTCATTTCCGGGATCACCAAATCGGGATTGAATTCAGCGTGCCCTGCCTGCCAGAGTTTTTCACCGGTATCGGCATCGACGATAAAAATGGCGCGGCCAATGCTGTCATCGGTGTCCAGCGGATTGGCGTCTTGCGCGGTGTCATAACCGCCACCGAAAATCAGCACCTTTCTGGAATCACCGCCATAATTGATGGTGGTCAGTATTGGTTTGGACCAGCTTTGGCCCAGTTCTTCAAAGCCGGTGGTGCCGCCGATGCCGCCTCGGATTACCCACTTGAGGGTGGGTGCATCGAGGTTGGTGGCGTCTAACGCGTAATAGTTGCTGCCGCCACGGCGCATGCCGACGTAGACAAACACGTGGTCGATGCTGCGGCCTGCGTCGTTGCTTTCTTTGACCCAAACCGAGATATCGCCATCCAGGCCGTAAATATGCGCGCCGGAGTTACGCGTCAGGATCGGTAAATTGCTCAACAGCTCCTGGGGAATGAAGGCAAATTGTTCGATGCCAGTGCTGGCGTTGAAGGCGTGCAGGAAGCCGTCATTGGTGGCGACAAACAGGGTGAGATCGGGGTCGGCCTCGGTGCGGCCGTAAGTGACCAACGCGGGTTGTGAATGCAGGGGGGCACCGAGGGGGTTGTTGCGTACAGTATCGAGTACGCTGGCGAATTCGGCATCGATTGCAGCAGCAGAGGCACCGGTGATGCCCAACATGTCAGCGGTTAAATCACTGCTGATGACATTTTTCAGCGCGTTATTATTGGCGCTGATGTCAGGGTCATCGGGTACCAGACCCGCCACATCATAACCACCCGTGTAGGTGTAAAGATTACGATTCGCGGCGCTGGGTAACTGGCCATTAGCGCCTCCTGCAACGATGCTGCCGCCGTCAGCATCGTTGGACCAAAAGCTGCGTGACCCTTCCAGGAAAACACCGTTGTCATCAACAGCGTCATTGCCAACGGCATCGACCAAATCGTAGTTGTCATTGATGGCGTAGGGTTTGATGTTGCCATTCCATTTGGGTTTGGCGGCGGGTTCAAACAGCGCAAAAAAGAGTTTGTTGTAATGTGAAATGCCGTTAAAGGCGTTGGCGGCCAAGGCGGGGGGAGTGAAGTTGCCGTTGGAGGCGGTGATCGGTGCGAGTGCCTCAGCGAAGGCATCAGACAGTTCATCCGCGGTGCGGGCGGTAAAGTAGTGATCATTGCCCATGCCATTTTCGTTCGCTGTACCGCCCCCTGCCATTGCCGTTGCTTCCAGCAGGGGCTGATTGGTGGTAAAGCCGATGGTATAGGTTTCTACGGTTTGGTCTTCATCGATGTCGGTATTGAGGTCGGTGGTGAAAAGATAACCCGCAATGTCGTCCAGACAACGGCCCTGGCCACTGCCGTCACAGTCGGTGCCGCCCAGCAAGTCGGTACGGATGCGGTCATCGGCTTCATTATCACCATTGGGTTCACCATCGGTCAGCAGGATGGTGTAGTTGCGCTGACACTGGGAGTTGATGGGGCTGTTGTAGTTACTGCCCGTGAAAACGTCCGGGTGGTTGGTGCTAGGGTTACTGCTGTTACCGTAGTTCACGCTCATTCCTTTCCAGAAGCGCGCAGCCTCGTAAAGGGTCTCCGACAGAGGTGTATTGCCGCCGGGGCTAAAGGCGTTGGAGGCGGCGATAATGCTGTCTTGTGTGTTGGCGTTTAGCTCCTGCATGGGGGTGACAAAATAACCACCGCTACCACCGCGGTCGAAACGCATCAGGGCGACATTAAAGCCCTGATAGGCCGGGTTTCTCATCAGATTGGCGAACACCGTTTGCACAATTTCGAGTCGAGTCGACTCGCCTGCTGGCGGTCTTTCTTGGTTGTTGACACTCCAGGCCATACTGCCCGAGGTATCCATGATGAACAGTATATTGGCTTGATTACCCAGGCCGATGAGCACTTCGGTGTCGTCGGCCAGCACTGGGTGGCCGACGGATAAAACGTAAAGCAGGCTGGCGAGCAGAGTGGAAAAATGACGCTTAATTTTTTTGTCTCTTTTTACGTTTGTTGCTTTCGTTACGTTTGTTGCGTTCATCCGTGATCTCTCAATGTGGCGCAGGGGCCACTGCGGTTTTTGTGATATTTCTTTTGTGTCACTACTGTCCCGTTAACTCCCCCCTCGTCATGCCGGACTTGTTCCGGCATCCAGAAAGTCGTTGAACCAAAAGTAGACGCTCCTAGGCGACCACTGGATTCCGGCCTGCGCCGGAATACCCAAAACGCTACGCGGGGCAGGCTCTGACGGGGAGAGGTTAGCGATGTTCATGTCCCCAATGCCGCTGAGTACTCTGTATCCAAAGTGCGTTGCCAGCTGCAGCAAAACAAGAATTTAAGTTAACGGGACAGCGCTGATTTTGTGTGGCATTTATTGAGCATATTATTGTTGTAATGCGTCTTTGTGTGATCAGGGTTGCGACATCAGCGGGAAGACACGGTAACCCTGTGTATTGCGGCTCATAATTGCACCGACGTTGGCGCTGCCTATTATTTCGAAACGGCGCGCCTCAAAGGTACTGGCGCTGCTGTTGAGCAATGTGGTTGCACTGTTGGCTGGGTCGTAAACGTGTTGGCTTTGACTGCTTATGTTGAAATCGTTGTCGTTGCGAATGACGGGGGGGGCACTCTCGCGCGATTCATTCACGGCTCCGGGAGGATTGGCCAGCTCGGCATAAAAGGCCGCGCGTATCGATGTTTCCGCTTTTTGAAATGTGGCGTTAGTCGTCTGCGTATTGGCGGCCATCTTTTCTTCCATGATGGAACCATCCAGGCTGCTGATGCCGAGCAGGGTCAGCACCAGCAGGATCAGCAGACTGATGGCCAGCACTGCGCCGTCTTGTCGGGTGTTCAGCGGTTTTAGAGTGCGTGTGGTGTGCATGGTGTGGCCTCGTGTTTGGCGTTTTTAACGTTGGTTACGCAAGGAAATGGTGGTGGTGATCTCTTTGCGTAACAGGCGGTCGTTGGCGACAGGGGTAAAAGCCGTGGCGTCCAGCAGGGCGTACTGGTGGTTATTCGCTGTTGTGCGCACGGATTCGCGACTGATAAAACGCATGGCAATGCGCACGCTCACCACGTTGCGCATGTCCGCCACCTGCCAGGCTTGCACGTAGCGGTTGGCGGAGCGCGGGTTGCCGTCGGTGTTTTCACCGTAGAGAATTTGCAGACTTTCGACGCCGTCCACCAGGGGTTGGGATCTAGTTAAATTGCCATTGCCCAGGCACACTAGGCGCTGGTTGGCGATGGAATAGCGATTAACGGCAAAGCGATCACCAGCGGCATTGGGAGCAGGGGTCGCTTGGCCGAGACAGTCGGTGTCGGACTCGTAAGTGACCGTGATGGTGTCGTTGTTCGCGTCGCCGCCATCGCGGGTGGTGGTGATGTCAAAGGGGGCCGGTGCGTTGAGGAAGCGTGTGGCCGGGTTGCTGTCAATGTAGTGCCCGGCCATGCGGATGTCCTGAGTCAGTAATTCCATGGCGCTGCGGATATTCTGCTGCACAAAACCCATATTGCGTTGCAGACGACTGGATTCTTTGTTGGCCAGACTGATTTGCAGAATGCCAGCCAGCATCACCAAACCAATGGTGAGGGCCACCATGATTTCTACCAGGGTGAAGCCTTTTTGTTTAAAACCTTGCTGTTTGCGGCCTTGTTGTTGAGCCTGTTGTTGAGCCTGTTGTTGAGCTCGTTGTTGAATGACCAGCCGCCGCCGAAGCGGCCGGCCGGTGTGTTGATCAATGTGAGCGGTGGTCTTTTTCATGTTAGGGGACGACCCGCAAAGAAAGCCTTTCTGTGGTCTCGGTGCCTGCCGTGGTGTCAGCGGTGGCACTGGGGCTGCGTTCATCCCACGTTATGGTTACGGTGTAGGACGATCCCGGGAAGCAGGGCGTGTTATTACAGGTGACGCTACCGACGCCCTGGTTCAACTGATTGGTGACGCCGCTGCGTTGCACATCATTGTTGGCCACCGGCATACCGCAGGCCCACACCCAGGCATCGAAGGTGGCCATTTCTGCGACATCGCAATCGCTGGCGTCGCTGTTGCTGGTGTTGCTGCAAAACGGATTGGGTGCGGCACCGCAGCCGAGGCCAGCGGTATTGATACCGACGTATTGATTGCTCTCGACCCCCAGTGGATTGGCGCGCATGCGCTCAACGATGTCGGTGGCCAGCAGGGTGGCGGTGCTGCGTGCCTCGGAACTCATGTTGGCGCGCAGGCCGCTGATTTGCAGACCGGCCAGCCCCAGCAGGCCGATGGAGACCACTACTACGGTGACCAACACTTCGATGAGAGTGAAGCCGCTGTGGCGTCGGTTAACCCGTAGCGTCAAGCGCATGAGAGATTGTCCTGATTGTCGCCGGGGCTAACCTGGCCGCCAAAGGAAATGATCAGCGCACGGGGTTGTGCATCGTCCGGTGAATCGCAATAGGTGAGGGTGCCGAGGCTGGCGTCCGCCATGCCCCGGGGGTCGAAGGCGACCCGGTTGTTGACAAGACGGTTACCGGAGAAGCGGACGTTGCCGGGCAGAGGGCCCTGTACCCGCAGGATATCTTCATCGTCATCCACGTTGTCTCGGTTGTTGGGGTCGATAAATACGATCCAGCCCTGGGTCCAATCACTGGCATTGCCGTCGGTGACGCAATCGAGGCCATCGAGGCTTTTGCACACGGTGACGCGTACCCGGCGTGAAATGGCGGTGTTGCGCGCCAATTGCAAGGCCGTTGCCAGTGCATTGATGGCGGTGGTTTTGCGGTTATTCTGAATAGAAGACTGAAAGCTGGGAACGGCGATCGTGAGTACGATAGCGGCAATCGCCAGGGTGACGATGAGTTCAATTAACGAGAATCCATTCTCTTTGCCCATGAGCCGGAGTATATCGGCTTTGCCCCTCAGGGCGAGGCAGGAGTGACGAATGGTGGTGATTGACCGACAAGCGGCCTAATGAAAGAGGAGAACGGGACGACAGGCGCTGTTTGTCGTTACATGCGAGTCACTACCAACAGGTCGCCACGGTGCCGGTGCCGCTGAAGCCACGTACGCCGGTCTGGGTGATGGTGAGGTTGACGCACTCGGTATCACGGACTTGACCACCAGCTGGGGTGGCGGTAATGATGAAACTTGTGGCGTCGGCGACCACGGCCATGGTGTATTTCTGTTCACCGGAAGTGCCCGGTACGGTGCAAGTGGTGTAGGCATTGGTGGTGGTGAAGCAACGCTCCATACTTTGTGCGGCGCTGAGCAGCGAGGCCTTGCCATCGGAACGACCGGCCTTTAGCACGGAGTTCTGATAGGACGGAATGGCGATGGAAGCGATAATGCCCACGATCGCCACGGTGATCATCAGTTCGATCAGGGTGAAGCCTTTGGACTTTTTGGCGCCGGACAGGGCAGCGCTGGACAGAGCAGTGTCGGATCGCGGGTTCTGCGAAATGCCGATTGTGGGATGGGGGGTCAACATAGCTGAGTTCTCCTGCGCCATGGGTCTGTGAGTGAGTGCGGCCGTTAGTCGAGTCTAATGGTGCCGGCGGGCAAAATCCAAATTTCTGTTATCCGGCGGTTACCCTGTGCATCGTGATCAAACGAGAAACCCATCTCTGCGCCGACATGTAAGGCATAACGTGAATCATGCTCGGTCGCCAAACTATGCACTAGTACATTGGAAGACAAACCGTATCGATTGCCGCTCACCGTGAGTTGGTTATTACCGCCGGTATTCCGAATGACGCCGGTCTGCTGGAATGACGCGGGGTAGTAGTCGGGTAGTGCGCCACGAACATCTGCCGGGAGTCCGCGCGCCACGGCAGTGCCGCTGATCACGAGCATCGCCAGCGCCGCCGCCAGTAGGTATCGATGAAGATTGGAGTAAAACATAATCGTCTTCCTTATTTTGTCGACGTTAGTCGTCGAAGCTATTGGGTGATCTCGCGCCAGGAGGTTCGCCCGGTGCCGGGATCTCCATCTGTGTTGGTGCTGAAACTGCGAATCTCATCGCCCACCTGGGTCATGCGGCGGTTGCCGATGAAGGCCGCGTCGGAGGGGGTGCCGCCGTCGAAGCGGATACCGGTCACGATGTTGGCCGCTCCCTCGTTATCACCCACATTATCCTCATCATCAAAGGTGCCATCGTCGTTGAGGTCAAAAATGACATCTATGCCGGAACCCCCGGTAATGGGGTTGAAGGCCAGCTCATAACCACCCACGCCGACACTACAGGCTTCGGTGTCTTTGGGGATGATAGTGTTCACAAACAAGATGCCGCCGCGTAATTGCAGATTGCGGGTGGCGCGTTCACCGGGGAATTGAATGCCGCCACCAGATGCAGCAATGACGTCCAGATCAATGTACCAGCCTTTGACCTTATTGTTTGCGCCTCCGTTGTTCTTCCAGGCCACGTCGTTGTTGGTGAGGGTACGTACGACGAAGCCGTGCTCCGGGTTGACGTGGTTACTGAAGACCTGCTCCACCAATTGATTACTGGTGGAATACTGGGTGACTTCAGGATTGTTCGATATGTCATCCCAGACTCCGTAGATGGATTGGATATCCATGCTGGTGGCGTCCTCGGTGGTCATCCAGCTGCCAGTGGCGGTGATCACGATGAACTGGTTCGAGGTGTCCGGGTGCCTCACCACAATGGGAGTAGTGGTGATGGGCTGGACGATATCGCGGGTGAAGGTGTCATTGGCGGCGTAGCGTGTTTTGAGAAGAATGGCGGGCGTTGTGACCCAGTCCGTTGAGGTGGTGCTGGTCAGGTCAAAGCGATACAGGTTGCCTTGCAGGTCGCCCGCATAGACGTAGTCCACGGTGCCATTACCGTCGGCGTCAATGGCGCGCACGCCGCCAATGCCATTGGGGGTGGTGCCGGTGCCATCAAGGTTTTGAGCTTTACCGTAACCGGTTTTGATTTTTACGAAATCGGAGCCAGGGGTCCACACGCCATCCTCACCGCCATCAATGCGTAAGATGTACAAGGCAGATTCTCCGTCGGTACTGGTGCTGTTGTAACCGTTGCCAAAGATGGCGACCCACACCTTGTTGTTACTGCCATCGTCGGCATTGCTCATGGTGATGATGGGCTGACTGTAGGTGAAGCCGAGGTCGCTATTGCCCACGCCGCCATCATCGGCCTCGGTGAATTCCCACATTACATTGGCTTTCGCTTCGCTCTCGGTGTCGAGGTCGTTGGGGTCGGTGACGTTAAGGGCATAGTAACCCTTGCCACCTCCGTTCAGGCCGCCCACCAATACCGTGTTCCAGCTCAGGTTGCCGCTGTTGGTGCCACCAGCCGGGGTAAAATACACATCATTGATGGCGGGGGAGAGATCCACATAAAAACGGTGCGTATAATCTGGATCGGTCAGCTTGGGCAGCTCGCTGATCAGGGTGTTGGGTATGTAGGCAAATACTTCTGAGCCAGTGTTGGTATCAAAGGCGTGCAACATACCGTCATTAGCACCGACATAGGTGATCTCTGTGCGGTCGGCCCGTGCGGCGACAAAATCGTAGTAAGGGATGCCCGCCGGAAGGGTTGCGGCATTGGGGTAGGCGCCACCTTCGCGTCCTAAAAACTGGGGTTTGCCGACAAATACGGGAGTGGAGTGCACGATATCACCGAGTTTGCCCGCGACCTCACTACGTTCACGGAATTCGCCATTATCGTAATTGGTGCCTTCGTATTGGTTGTGGCCGCGCAGGTATCCCAGGCGCTCGTCGCCAAAGGTATTGGTGGCGGCCAGAATGTTGGCGGGTTGGGGGCTGTTCAGCAGAGCCTGTTGTGCGGCATTCAGGTCGGCCCATTGGAAGGCTATACCCGTGCTGGTGTTATCACCGGTGTCCTGATAGGTAATGATGACACGGCTGTCGGAACTGCTGGCGATCTTGGCGTCCAGTTGCTCTGCGGCACTCCAGACAATGTTGGGATCCAGGGTGCCGTCGACGTTGATATTCTGCGCCACCAGGTTGCCTTCATTGGTTTTGGTGTTGAATGACGCACGGAACACCAGGGTGCCGGATTCCACTTCCTGGGTATTGAAGGCCACCGCCGTGGCCGTGCCCGTGGAGGAGGCAATATCATTGAAAATGTCGTCCATGGCATTGACCAGTTCGACGGGGTTGGCGGCGTTGAGGAATTCGCCGCGGCCGTTATAGGCGGCGTGGCGCAGGTCATCAATTTTATGTTCATCGCTGGTACTGATGATGGTGGTGATATTGGTGACGGGGTCAGTGACCGTATTATCACTATATGGATCGGTCCACAGAAATGGATTCGTAGGGCCGGGGGGATTGGCGTTGAGTGTGCCATTGACACCAAAACCTACTGTATAAGTATTCATGTGCTGATGCATGTTTTCAAAGGGATCAGTGTTACCCAGGTAGTGGACGATGTCTCGCGTGGTGGCGGGTACATTGTCGCTGAGGGAAGCGTGCAGATCTGTTTTGTAGTAGTGCATGGCGATATCGGCCAAGGTGTCATTGTATATGTCAGAGAAAGCTCCTCCGGCGAAGTCTCCGCCATCATCATCGACATTGTTTTGGGGGTTGCTATTCCCGCCGCTCGCGACAATGTTGGGGGAAGACCCGTTCCAGAATCCGTCGGTCATGAGAATGGTGTAATTCTGTTGGCATTGGCCCACGGGGGTGTCTTCCACGGGGCAGTCACTGCTGCCTGGTGATGAGTTGGAAGAGGAACCGAAAATGTCATTGGATGCACAGTCGAAATAACGCCCGGTGTCCCGCAGGGCCTCGCGTAAGGGTGTGGAGCCGGAAGGGGAGGTGGCGAACAGTTTGTCCAGCAGGGCTCTTTTGTTGCCACTGGCCGGGGAAATGTTCATTGAGGCCACGCGCAGGTTGTCACCCACGCTGCCGCTGATTTTGTTGTTGATGGTGGCATAGCCAATGCGTGCAGAATCAGCAGGTTTTATGGCGTTACTGAAGGCCGCTTTGGCCGTTAGGTCACGTTTGCGGTAGTAGCTGAACCAGTTGGCGAAGTTTTGAATCTCCTGGGCATAGGTACAGGTTGCCATGCCACCGCCCACGTCCGTGCAATCGCTGCGCCCGGTGCTGGTGGTGTCATTGTAAGCGAGTCGTCCGGGGTAATTGGAGGTGGTGGAGATGATTTTTACCAGGTTGTGGTCATCGTCGTCATCCACAACACCATTGTCGGCGTTGGCTGGCGTCGTGGTATTGGTGTCTGACCAGGTTTGATAACGTGCCGGGTAAAAGCTTGAGACGTTGACGCTACCACAGTAGTTCGGGTCGCAGTAATCTGTCCAATACGACATGCTTGTTGTCAGATTCAGGCTGCCATTGGCCGGATAATAGGGGTCGTAGAGCGCGGCAGCGGGATTGGCATTGGTAAATGTAGCCCCCACACTGTTGACACCTGCCCACGGGATATAGGTCACATTAGGATTGTAATAAATTTTGTTGTAGTCGGTATTTCGATAACGCCATATACCGCTGTACGGTGCCGTCGTAATACCATCCGCAATGACTTGTTCCTCGGTGGCTAATACGTAAATATAGGAATTGGTGGCGGGCTCACTTCCTGAGGAGCCTGGAGCCGGGTGTACGTAATAGTAGCTCCAATTGTTGGTGACGCCATCGGTTAACCATGCGACGCCACTTGCTTCGCGGGTCATCAGGCTCCAGCTCATGGAGCCGGAGTCATCGTTCAGGATCACGATATTAGGCTCAACGCCGATGACGATCTCCAGCGCGTTGTCGGAAAGGTTCAGCGGTCCCGCTGAACCCGTGGCGGTCAACAGGCCTAGCGCCAGGGTCAGTGTCGCCAGTGAAGCTTTTTGAAGTTGACGTTGTTTGACGTTATTTTTACTCATGATCCGTCTCCGGTGACATTACTCATGTTGGTGTTATGAGCAGAATTACAATAAATACGGGGTTAGTTTTGACCGGTTACAGTCGTTTGCCAAAGGTCGATTGCAGGACCACCACCGCGCTGTCGGATCCCCCCGAGCCGCGCGCGGTGACAGTGAAAGTTTGTACCGCACCGGCGCCGGTACCCTGACCGTAGTTGCCTTTATTCAGTGTGTCGTCTGCACTGCCCACCGAGGCCAGATGCTGGATGACATAACGGGGCGCGGTAGTGACGCTGACACCGGGGGTGGTGGCGCGGTCGAAGCCGGTGTATTCCAGGCTGTCGAGGCTGGTCCAGTTAATGGTTTCCCAGATGCGGCTATCGCTGTTGTTATACAGACCATCGCTGCCATCGTTGTCAAAGGCGGTGATGGAGATAACGTCATCCTTGATGATCTTTTCTGCCGTACGCAGGGCGGCCTCGGCGGCCTGAAAGGCCAGCTCGCCATCGCGCATGTTGCCCGCCATGCGTTCCTCCATGATCGAGGTGCGCATGCCGGCAAGTCCCAGCAAGGTCATCACCACCAGGATGATGAGGCTCACCAGCAGTGCGGAGCCTTGTTGAGGGTGATGTGTGTGTGTCTGTTTCATGTCAAATACCGGTGTCTTCTGCGTGGGTCGAAAGAAATGTATGTTCATGGGTTATACGACACGATTACGAATCGCGACGGTGGTGGTAAAGGTGCGGCGCAATCGCCGATCACCAAAGGTGGCGTCGACAGACGTGGCAACATTGTTTTCAATGGAGCGTAAAACCAGCGAAATGCGCACGCTGACTACCTGGCGCATATCTGTAACGGTATCGGCATCACGGTATAAATTGGCGGTGCGATCGCCGTCGGTATCCTCGCCATAGCTGATTTGCATGTCATCAACACCTTCGATCAGCTCCTGGGTGGTAAATACGCCGCCGTTACCCATATCCTGGCGGAACAGGGATGGCACGCCCCGGGTGTTGTTGCCGACAAAATAGACGGTGTTAACCATGCGCATGACTTCGGCATCCTGACCGTAAGGGGTGGTCAGGAAATTGCCGATATTCACAGCGTTAGAGTGGGCAATAGTGGTGGTGACTGCTCCACCAGAGACATTGGTAGCGGCAAAGATGTCGGTGTTTTCGCAGTTGGAGATCATCAGGATATCGCCGGCCGAAAACATGCCATTGACGGTGGCGGTGAGTAACTGAATGTTGGCATTCATGGTGGTCATATTGCCGGTCAGGCGTACCCCGGTATCGGAGGCACGCTTGATGCTGAGAATGTCGGTGCCAGCGAGCACGGTGCCGACCGTGGTGCCAATTACCAGATTTTGGGTGTCACTGATGGGAACGGGTAGCTGAGTCGATTCCCAGCCTTGCAGGCCATCACCGATGAAACCAGAGATGGTATCCGGTACACCGTTATTGTCCAGGTCAACCATGTTGGTGGGGGGGTTGTTGATGCTGTTGATGCTGGCGCAACCCATGAAGCCTGCCATGCGCAGGTCTTTGACGAGAAATTTTACCGCAAAACGGCCGCTTTCCTGTACCCTGGCCATGGCATCCTGCACCCGGTAGGTTTGTTTGTTACCGATAAAAATCTGCAGCACGCCCGCCAGCAAAATCAGGCTGAGAGTGACGGCAATCATCAGTTCGATCAGCGTCATGCCTTTTTGTCGGCGGCCGAAATAGGCGGTGGGTGTCTTCATAGCGTGGTACTCATAACGAAGCAGGTGAGATCAACGTTGGGGTTGCCGCCGCAGTTGGTGCCGGTGGCCCCGGTGCGGTCGTCATCCCACATCACGGTGACGGTAAAAATGGAGTTTGCCCCAGTGCCGGTCACGGTGCCGGTGCCGGTGGGCAAACGGTTTGCTACCTCGCCTGACCAAAGGAAGGCATCATATTGGGCGATTTGCTGAACGCTGCAGCCACTGCTGATACAGCCGGGGTCATTGGTTGCGACGCCGAACAAATCGTCGTAGAACCCGAGTTCCAGGCCCGTACGATTGGCGCGGATACGGTCAATCATTTCATAGGCGAGCAAATTGGCCTGTGAACGCTGGTAGGAACTGTTGTTGTTTTTCAGGCCGGTCATTTGCAGGCCCGCGAGTCCCAGCAGACCGATGGACAACACGAGCATGGAAATCAGCACCTCCAGCAGGGTGAAGCCGCGCTGCCGTCGCAGAGGGGGTAAATACCGGGTTGTATTGAAAGTTGCGTTATTCATGCTGGATTCCATTGGTGAAGTTATGCCACAGCTGGTGCGGTGCAGTTGAGAACGGCATCGGTGCCTTTGACCAATTGAGGCCGACCCATGGCATTGACCTGAACCTGTCGGCCAAACCCGGCGCCGCGGGTGTCACACAGCACAAAAACCCCGGTGCCTCCCCCCTCGTTAGTGGTGCCATCCGGGTTGTATTCGAGATTGTTGTTTGAAATGGCGTTGGTGATGACCGTGGTGCCGCCCGCGACCGGTAAGCCAATACGAATCAGGGTATCGCCGGCATTGAAAATGCCATCGGTATTCGCATCGGCGAAGATCAGCCAGCCAGTGGTCCAGGTATTGTTGTCGCCGCCGCAGGTCGGAGTGGCGAGGCTGGGAGCGGCGCTGCGGCAGAGGAGTACGCGTACGCCGCGTTTGACGGCCTCGCTGCGCGCCAGATTAATATCGCCGACCAGGTCGTTGGTGTAGGTAATCAGCCGGTTGTTTTGCACGGTGGTGACAAAGCTGGGTACCGCCACGGTCACGAGGATGGCCGCAATGGTGAGCGTGACCATCAATTCGACCAAAGTAAAACCTGCGGCGTTGTGTGTGTGCTGTTTCATCATGCCCTCTCGGCGCGATCATGTCGGTTGTATAAATTCTATGCTCAGCAAGGGCATCGGGTACCCGTTCTATCGACCGCTGATCCGGAATATGTAGCCATTGGTCAAAATTTTGGCGATGTGGGGTTTTGGGTGGAAAAAAAGGGCGAAAAGGCTTGTTAAGTTAATGAAATTTAATGTTTTATTTTTTAGTCTGAGGGGGTGTTCGAGGCGAACAATGCAGATTATGGGGGTAAAAAGTCGTATTTCCGAGATAGGCGGTTTGATTGGTCGGACGAGCGGTGTATCGGAAGGGCCCCAACGCGTGAATTCGGTGGGTTCGGGGCAGCCACAGGATGTACAATTTGTTACGTCGTATGCGGGTACTCGTTGGAATAGCGTGCTCTTTAAATTCATGGCTATGTTGATGGCAAAGTGTTTTACACGACGTTGACGACCGCCCGTGGGACGATCGTCAACGTTGGTAAATTGCGCGAACGGTCGGTTACTGCGGACGAACCTCGACCCATCGGCTGTCACCGACGCCAGCGCCGGAACCTGGTCCACCGCCACCGCCACCGCCACCGCCACCGCCACCGCCACCGCCACCACCGCTACCACCACCACCACCACCACCACCGTTGATGCCGGGGCCGTCGCTGTTGAAACTGAGTCCAGAGCTGGCGGTATAGGCATTGGTACGTGCCGTAGAGTAGCTGTTGGGTTCTGAACTGATCACTGTGATGGTGTTGTCTTTGGCCTCAATATAGAAGCCGTCGCGCACGACGATGGCACCGGAGATAAACTGCTGAGTTGGGTCGGAGGTTGATTTGGCCTCCAGTTCCATGGCCTGCGGTACGTACAGCAGACCGGAGATGTTGACGTGACCGTGCATGTCGATGAGACCACCGCTGTACAAATAGGTGGGGATGTCTTCAAATTGGCCGTTGCGTACATCGTCCGCGGTCATAATACCGCTGATACTGGCAGGCACGCCCAAGCCCGAGGTGCAGCCGGGACTGCTGTAATTGGCGCATTCGGTGGCGGTGGGCAATGAGCCCCAAGTCGTCGCCGTGATATTGAGTTTGTCGAACGCATCCGCCCAGCCGTCGGCATAACCCGAAGCCATCAACAGGTGATATTTGTTGGGTTCGTTGAGGGTCGCGAATTCCGTGCTGTCCAGCACCGTGCCCGTTTCATACAGGTAGTTGTCCTTGGGTGATTGTGGAATATCCAGGAAGCTGATAGTAGGCACGGGAGTGATCGGGCCTGCGGCTTGACCGTTGCTGACGGCCTTGATAATGAACATGTTGTCCATGGCACCGTCCTCGGTCGCATCGTGATCCCAGTTGACCATGATGGGCACCGTGACTTTGAAATACGGTTCGCGCGGGGCAAAGGGTAGCTCTGCCAGTGGGATGGGGTCGCCGGTTAAATGATCGATAAAATCCCATAACAAACTGCCATTGACCTTGATGCGGCTTGATGCGGTGAGAGAGTGGTCGCAGTACGTTTTGCCTGTTTTGAGATTAGTGCCACTGCTGGGGGCACAGCTGCACAGAACCCGTAAAGATCGCTGGCGCTGACCTCAGTATTCCAGTCTGCGGCAACGCTGGCGGTGAGCAGACCGGTGCCCGCATTCAGGGTGTAGAGCATGGGCGCGACCGGCATGCCGCTGGGACTGGCGAATAAATCATTGATGCGCAATTGGGTGGTGGCAGAGGTGATACTGCGAGCCGGTAATCCCGCAGTGGCGGTGTTTACGGATTCGCCATTGGCAATCTTTTGCAGGATGGTCGGTTGGGTCTGATCCAGTCCAGCACCGGCGCTGACGTAATACATGTAAGTAAAAAGCACCGGGTCGGGATTGGCCATGTTGGCAGTGAGCTGGCCAGCGACGATGTTGTCCAATGCGTCAGTGGGGGCTTCCACAACAGTGTCCAGAGCATTGATAAACTGGCCACGCAGATTCTCCATAGCGGTCTCGGCCAGCATCAGGGAGCTGGTGCTGTCACGCAATGCGCCGGAGGTAATAGTGTCTTCCGTAATACGATTGAAGAACTGGGCTGATCCAGCCATTAGAATCAACATAAATATGGCTACCAGCAACATGATATAGCCTGACTGCTGGCGGCCATAAAAAGATAATTCCCTAACGTTATTTAGTGTTTTTATGATTGTTTGCTCTCGCTCTCTTTACGTTTCCTTGCGTTCCCTTGGCATTAATTACGTGGCATAACGACACCCTGAAAGGTGGAGCTGGGGCCGTTATTGCCGGCACGTGCGGAGAGTGCCAGTGAATAATCGCCGGTAACATTTTAAGTCAGTATCAGGTTGGTGGTCTGAGTATTGCTGCCCGTGGTATCGCCCACTAAGGTGCGCAGTCCTGCCCCTCCCAGGCCTGCAATGCTGGTGGTATTGGCGATGCGAACCTGGCTGGGGTTGGCACCGGCGCTGTCCCATTGCAAACGAATCGCATTGTTGGTGAAAGGCGCAGTGGTGTTTGGCCACACAGAGAATCCTGTGGGAATGGTAAAATCGATGGTGAAGGTCGTTCCCGCTGAGACGGTAACGATGGAGTTCAACTGGGCCTGGCGCAGCAGGCGACTGATGACCTCGTAGGCATCACGTCCATCGTTGGCCATTTGATTACGCTGTGATTGAGCGATAAACATGGAAGACTGAGAGGCAAACGTATTGATGACCGCGATCGATAACAGGCTGGCGATGACAATGGATACCATCATTTCAACCAGGGTAAAGCCTTGTGTGTGTTTTCGGCTCATGGTTTTCGCAATTATTAAATAGTTGTGGTGAACGTTACGGCAGCAAAAAGGTATAAGAGGCACGGGCGGATTTGTCATTGCTGAGGTCGTTAACCTCACTGCCTTCGAAGACGACGGTAACCCCCAGAGTAAGCGGTGAAACCCAAGTACCGGAGGCGGTGGTTAGCAGGTTATTGGGTACGGCGCTGCTGTCTTGAGCGGTACTGATTTGTATTAACACATTAGTGCCTGCCAGAGTTTGTGCGTAGCTGTAGGCGTCGCTTCCATTGTTGTCGAAGCTGTTGAGGGCGGCCTTGAAACTATTGGCCCCACCGTTAGTTGCGGCGTAAAAGGAACCCATTATCTGTGAGGCATCATTCAATGTCTGGGCGCGGGCGGTATTGGTAGAGGCAATGCGCAGTGCATTGCCGGTGTACAGGGAAATACCGAGCATGCCCAGGGCGAAGATGACCAGCGCAATAAGCACTTCCATCAGAGTGAAGCCCCGAGAGTGTCAGAGAGTGCGTCGATTTAACGTGGGATATATTTTATTCATGGGCGTTTAGCGGGTGATTTTTCCCAGTAGATTGGCGATGATGATGTTGCGGGTTTGCGCGGCATTACGCGTGGAAGTGAGGGTGATAGTGCCGATCGCATCCACGGTGCCGAGGGGGCAAAGATGTAAATGCCGTCGGCGCTGGTGATGGTTACCGTGTTGGGCAAGAGGATGGTCTGCACCAGTCCACCGTCGGTTGATGTGAGCGTGAATGAACTGGTGCCGTTGACGAAGTTCACCGCGACGCTGGTGCTGCGCATGGCTAATATTTCCCGCCGCGGTACCACCAACAGGTTTTGGGTGCTCCGGAATAATCGGTGTCATCATAGCCACGGGTAGCTTGGTTGCCGGTTTGGTCGAGGGTATAGACGTAATTGCCAACACCGCCCAGCCCTTGACCCGCGCCAATGGCGCAAGCGCCGCCGGTCAGATAGCTACGATTGTCCTGTCGGAATTGTTCCATGCGCAAACGCAGATCCGACAATTGGGAAGTGGTGTCGGCAATCTTGCTGCGCACCACGTAACCGCTGTATGAGGGCAGAGCCACGGCGGCCAACAGGGCGACAATAGCCACGGCAATCATCAGTTCAATCAGGGTAAAATCGACAATATGATGCCGCTGTTTGTGCTGAGCGAGAATATTTTTATCTTCATGACGCATAAGTTTATATCTATTAATGGGGTTGGCTGATGGTTTGGCTGCCGCTGATCCGGAAAATGCAGCCGTTGGTCAAAGCTTTGATGGTGTGGGATTTTCGGTGGGGTGAGTGAGGATGAATTTTATGGGTTAATTTTTTGAAATTAATAATTTTTTGTATTTTGACGTTTTCAGAATGGGTGATACAGCGTAACGGAGTAAAATATAGGGTCGCCAGGATAGGTGGTTTGAGGGGTGTGAATGGTGCGCGAAACGATGTCCGTCACGGGATGACCGCAACGGAGTAGACGGGAAGAATGGCCTCAGGGTGGAATGGCACTTACTTAAGGGCACTTCTAATAATTCGTGAATGTGCATCTTGAGCCCAAAATCCGCCGCTTCTGCGTTGTGAAACTTGCCAATAGCTCGCTATTGCCTGCGTTTCACGCCTTGAATCGACGAATTTTGAATCCCAATCTGACACATCCAGAATTATTAGAGGTGCCCTTAAGCCTAATACTACCGTCATCCCGGCGCAGGCCGGGATCCAGAACTAAGCATTGCCGCTATTCCCCTGGATTCCGGCCTGCGCCGGAATGACGGTTAAAGCGGCAGAATGGGGGTATTCAGCTTAAGTAAGTGCCCTTCGCCTTAGGGCGCGGTTTCGGTGCTGACCGGGACAGCGACGGTTTGCACGGTTCGCTGCGCCAGCCGTTTATCGATGACATTCTTGACCGCGATCAGTAGCCCCAGCCCCAAAAATGCGCCGGGTGGCAGGATTGCGAGCAGGAATCCGCGGTAATCCTCGAACAGGGTGACGGTGAGCCATTCGCTGCCTTCACCAAACATCAGCTCGGCTTGGGCGAACAGGGTGCCGTGGCCGAGGATTTCCCGAATCGCGCCCAACAGCAGGAGTACCGCGGTAAAGCCGATGCCCATGGCCAGACCGTCCAGCAGCGAGCGCCACACATTGTTTTTGGAGGCAAAGGCCTCGGCGCGGGCGATGATCACGCAGTTGGTGACGATCAGTGGAATAAAGATACCCAGCACCAGATACAGGTCGTAGAGAAAGGCCTGCATCAGCAATTCCACCGCAGTCACAAACGAGGCGATCACCAGCACGAAGCTGGGGATGCGCAGTTCCGGGCGCACCAGGTTGCGGATCAGTGACACGGTGACGTTGGAACCGGCCAGCACCAGCGTGGTGGCAATGCCCAGCCCCAGCGCATTGACCACGGTGCCGGAGACCGCCAGCAGCGGGCACAGCCCCAGCAGTTGCACCAGCGCGGTGTTGTTGCGCCACATGCCTTCATTGATGATTTTTGCGTTTTCGCTATTCATTGGTAGTTTTGTTTTTCCCCCTCTCCCCTTTGGGGAGAGGGTTGGGGTGAGGGGAAGACGATTGGTGGACCGACGCTGCAAACAACTTGTCCCGGTCCCGTTCAAAATATTTTAGCGCATTGTGCACGGCTTTGACGACTGCCCGCGGGGTGATGGTCGCGCCAGTGAACTGATCGAATTTACCGCCGTCGCGGCGCACACGCCAGCCTTTACTGTCCGGGTTGTTCAGGCTGTGACCGTTGAAACCCAGTATCCAGTCCGTGCGTTTATCCTCGATACCGTCGCCCAGCCCTGGAGTTTCCCGGTGGCTGAGCACTCGCACGCCCAGTACCGTGCCATCGAAGCTGATGGCCACCATTAATTTGATGGGGCCCACGTAGCCATCCGGTGCCGACGGGGTGATGGCCAGTGCCACCGGTTTGCCCGCTTTGCGGGCGCGGAATACCGGCACGGGTTTGTCGGTGCCTAACAGCTTCGGTGAGGTGACGTGGATCATATCGGCAAAAATATCATTGTCGTGCAATTCCGGGCGGATCACCGCGTGCAAGCTGCGCAGCATGAAGGCGCGTTCGGCCTCGGCGATCGGCTCTTTGGTGCCGGCAAAAATCAGCGCCACTATGCCAGTGCCGACCAGCGCAAACAGGCCCAGCAATAGCGCGCTGCGACTCATGTGCTTGGCCATCATCAGCGATTGTCCTCACCGGAATCTTTTTCGTGCGCTTTTTCGTGACCCTTTTCATGACCAAAGACGCGCGGCTGGGTGTAGTAGTCAATGGTCGGCGCGGCCATGTTCATCAGCAACACGGCGAAGGCCACCGCATCGGGGTAACTGCCCCAGGTGCGGATGACGTAAATGAAGACGCCGATACCAATGCCGTAGTAAATGCGTCCGCGCGGTGTGGTGCTGGCGCTGACCGGGTCGGTGGCGATAAAAAAGGCCGCCAGTATGGCCGCGCCACCAAACAGGTGGAACAAGGGCGAAGGGTAGGTGTCCGGATCCACCATGAAAAAGAAAAAGGAAATCACAAACAGGCTGCCCAGCACTGCCAGCGGAATATGCCAGGTAATGATGCGTTTGTAGATCAGCCAGATGCCTCCGAGCAGAATCCAGTTGCCGATCCACTCCCAGCCGACGCCGCCGAAATCACCGAAGATGGCGCTGCTGCGGAGGATTTCGGAGACGGTGATATTCAGACCCAGTTCGGTTTTCACGGTATCGAGAGGAGTGGCCATGGTGAGCGCATCGATGCTCAACAAATAGGGAAAGTGACCGGTGAAAATAATGTTGAGCGTGTCGAAAAAACTGATTTGCAGTTGGTTGACAATATTGGGTGGCACCCACTGGGTCATCTCCAGCGGGAAGGAAATCAGCAACATCACGTAACCCACCATTGCCGGGTTAAAAGGGTTGTACCCCAGGCCGCCGTACAATTGTTTGGCGACGATAATAGCGAAGGCCGCACCCATCACGGTGATCCACCAGGGTGCAAACGGCGGGATGCAAAAGGCCAGCAACAGACCAGTGACCACCGCGCTGCCATCGGTAATAAAGGGCGCGATGGGGCGTTCGCGGATACGCAGCATTAGTGCCTCGGCCGCCAGCGCGGTGCCTACTGCAATGATAATGTTGATACACAGCCCCCAGCCAAAAAACCAGGTGTAGGCGATGATTGCCGGCACCAGTGCCAGGCACACGCGCAGCATCATGCCGGTGATGTTAATCCCGGAATGGATGTGCGGTGAAGATGTGGTATCGAGACTCATCAATGGGCATCCTGTTTTACAGTGCCATTTGTCTCGGACTGAGTGCTGCGGCGACGGTCTGCGTCGTCGATTTTTTGTTGTTGATCGGTCGTCAGATTGTCGATGTTTTTCGGTTTTATAGCATTTACCTCACGTTTGGCTTTAGCGCGCGCCATCGCTGCTTGAATGGCGGCTTTCTTTGCATTGGCGGCGGCATCGGCGACGCTGTCTTTCGCCCCCCCTTTTTTTGCGTCAAGCGCGGCGCGTTTTTGTTTGTGGCGCGCCTGTTTTTCGCGCTTCTCACGTTCCAAGCGTTCCTCGCGAAACTGGAAGCGTTCACGAGCGGCATCGGACAAAACCTTTTCCTGTTGTTGTGCCCAGATTTCCGTTTTGGCGTAGCGGAAATAGTGTACCAGTGGAATCTGGCTGGGGCAGACATAATCGCAACAACCGCATTCGATGCAGTCGAACAAATTGTAATCCTGCACCTTGTCGAAATCTTTGGCGCGCGCGTGCCAGTACAATTGTTGCGGCAGCAAGTCTACCGGGCAGGCGACGGCGCAGTTTCCGCAGCGGATGCAGGGCATGGCGAAGGTGTTCTTTGACGCCAGCGGTACGTCACCAATAGTCGTGTTGACCAGAATACAGTTGGTGGTTTTGATGACCGGCACGGTTTCATCGTGCAGGGCGATACCCATCATCGGGCCACCCATAATCACCCGGCTCAGGGTGTTGCGGTTACCGCCGCATTCTTCGATGAGATCGATGATGGGGGTGCCGATGAGTACTTCCAGATTGCGTGCTTTTGCGACGCTGCCGGCCACCGTGACATAACGGGAAATAAGCGGCTCATCAAATTCGACAGCACGGTAAATCGCGTAGGCGGTGCCGACGTTATGGCACACCACGCCGATGTTGATCGGCAGTCCGCCTGTGGGCACCTGTTTACCAGTGAGCACCTGGATGAGCTGTTTTTCACCGCCGGTGGGATACACCGTCGGCACTTGCACCACTTCAATGAAATCGGCACCGGTGTTGCGCACCTGTTCTTGTAAGGCGCGAAACGCTGCGGCCTTATTATTTTCGACACCGATAATGCAGCGTTGGGCTTGTAGCGCATAACGCATGATGCGCAGCCCGACGATGATTTCCAGTGCCCGTTCGCGCAGCAGCATTTCGTCGCAGGTAATGTACGGTTCGCATTCGGCGCCGTTGAGAATCAGGGTATCGATCGTCTGCTGGCCGGGGTTGAGTTTGACGTGGGCGGGAAACCCGGCGCCGCCCATGCCGACGATGCCCGCGTCACGGATCAGCTCGCGCAGTTGTTCGGGGGACAGGTCATGATAGTTGGTTGCCGCGGGTTGGCGTTGTTTCCAGCGTTCTTCGCCATCGGTTTCAATGGTGATACAGGGCGCATCCAGGTGCGAGGGATGTGATACCGCATGTTCCGCAATGGCGACCACGGTGCCGGAACTGGAGGCGTGTACCGGGGCGCTGATGAGGCTCACCGGCCTGGCAATCAACTGGCCTTTCAGTACCTTATCGCCCACCGCGACAATGGGCTCGGCCGGTTCGCCGATGTGTTGTTGTAATGGCAACACTAGCCGTTTGGGCAGACGCGCAGTCCGCACTGCTTGTGCAGTGGCATCGCGCTTGTGTTCCTTCAGCAAAACGCCGCCGTTGAATTGAAACAGACGACGCATCAGGCAGTTTTCTCCTGTTGCTCGGTTTCGCTGGGGAATGCCCATTTCCAGTTTTTACTGGTGAGGTCGACCGGCACCATATCGATACAATCGACCGGGCAGGGCGCTACGCATAAATCGCAGCCGGTGCATTCGGCGGCGATGATGGTGTGCATTTGTTTGGCTGCGCCCAGAATCGCATCCACCGGGCAGGCTTGGATGCACAGGGTGCAGCCGATGCAAATTTCCTCATCGATGATGGCGACGGTTTTGATGTCTTCTTCAATGCCGTTGTCCGGGTTCAGGGGTTTGGCCTCGCGCCCCAATAAATCTGCCAAAGCGATGATGGTGGTCTCGCCACCGGGCGGGCATTGATTGATGTCCGCCTCGCCATTGGCGATGGCCTGCGCGTAAGGACGGCAGCCGGGGTAAGTGCATTGGCCGCATTGGGTTTGCGGCAGCAGTGAATCGATTTTGTTCACCATCGGGTCGCCTTCGACCCTGTAGCGAATTGCGGCGTAGCCCAGCAGCAGCCCGAATATGGCAGCGAGTACGCAGAGGGCTAGAATGGCTTCCCACATGTCGTTAGCTTTTTACCAGTCCGGAAAATCCCATGAAGGCCATGGACATCAAACCTGCGGTAATCAGGGCAATCGCCGGGCCGCGAAAAGGCTCCGGTACATCGGCCACGGTGAGGCGTTCACGCATTGCGGCGAACAGAATTAGCACCAGCGAAAAACCCACCGAAGCACCAAAACCATAAACTGCGGACTGCAAAAAGCCATGGTGTTGCTGCACGTTTAACAAGGCAACACCCAGTACAGCGCAGTTGGTGGTGATCAGCGGTAAAAAGATGCCCAGCACCTGGTACAACAGCGGGCTGGTTTTGTGGATCACCATCTCGGTGAACTGCACCACCACCGCAATCACCAAAATGAAGGTAATGGTGCGCAGGTATTCCAGCCCCAATGGTGCCAGTAAATATTCATTGACCAGATAACTGGCGACCGAAGACAGGGTTAAGACAAAGGTTGTTGCCAGTGCCATGCCCATGGCCGTTTCCAGCTTGCGTGATACGCCCATGAACGGGCACAGGCCAAGAAATTTCACCAACACGAAGTTGTTGACCAGCACAGTGCTGACGAGGATGAGGGCGTATTCGGTCATGGGCTTTTTGACATGGCTTGTGCGTGCGTTTCCAGTAGGGCGAATGGTTAATCCGGCCGTTAAGCGGCGGGCAAATTTACACTACCTTCCGTGCGGATAAAAAGATCCTTAGGTAATAACAATAGATAGCCAGAGTATATCGCTTCCCGAGGACATCGTGCCAAATTCCAAAAGGGGTAGTTAATGCCTTGGTTCGCGTGTGTGAATGACAATGGGCCGATAGTTCTTGTAGGGTGGGCACGTTTTATGTGCCCACGCGGGACATGTGAACTTGCGCGTGGGCAAAAAAACATGCCCACCCTACGGGGCTGCAAACTCTGTCGTCATTCTGGCGCAGGCCGGAATCCAGAGAAATATCAGCGATTGTACAGTCTGGATCCCGGCCTGCGCCGGGATGGCGGTAATATTTGTTTTGTAGGTTGGAGTGAGCTTGCGAACCCCAACATTAAGGTAATCATTTAACTTGTGAAAAAGTTGGGGTTCGTTCCTCACCCCAACCTACGGCCCTAACACGAAGTTGTTGACCAGCACAGTGCTGACGAGGATGAGGGCGTATTCGGTCATGGGATTTGACGGTTAATGTCGTGTTTCCTGTTAGGCGAGAGAATTTACACTACCGCTCGCGGGGATAAAAAGATCGTTAGGTGCTAAGGGTAGACAGGTGGAGTATATCGCTTCCTGTGGGTGCTGCGCCAAATCTCCGATGGGGTAGTTAATGTCCTGTTGGCGGTGGGTGAATAATTTTTGTAGTTTTGTAGGGTGGGCACGTTTTATGTGCCCACGCGTTGATTTACATGTTCCGCGTGGGCACATAAAACGTGCCCACCCTACAGGACTTAGTTATTTGGCAATGTTACTGGAACAACGAATTTAACACGACTGATCAGAGGTGTTTTCGGTATTTGATTCAGCGCTGCCGCCAAGTGAAATGATACTTGAAACAATACCTATCCCACCTTTTTTACCACTACCTTCAGTTGCTGTAAGTGCAACATCAAATTGTACTAGCTGTGCTGCTCCTTCCTCAGTAGATAAAAAACCATGTTGTGCAGCATGTGTTGATGAGCATCTTATTTTTGGGCTGACCTTGCCACCAAGCAAACTTACTTGTTCTTTTGCGTCAGAAACGCCGGATACAATTTGAACTAGTGTTTCGGTTATAAAATCTTTTAAATCCATGATGCTTCCTTTGGTGGTTAACAGCTTGTTTTTCTAGCCCCTGGCTCCTAGACACTTGATACTTATTTAACCCTCATCCCCGGCTGCGCCCCTTCGCCCGGTTCCAGTTCGTAGGTTGGGGTGAGGCACGAATCCCAACATTAGCTGCGCACTATTTTTGAAACGTTGGGCTTCGCAAGCTCAGCCCAACCTACAGTCGTTTCACCTCTGCCGTCATTCCGGCCTACGCTGGAATGACGGGAAGAGGTTGCCCATGTTCATGTCCCCAATACCACTGGATACTCTATACGCCAAGTGTGTCGCCAGTTACAGCAGAACAAGATTCAAGTTAACGGGACAGCACTGATGTTGGGTAGTTATTTAACCCGCATTCCCGGCTGTGCACCCTCACCCGGTTCCAATATCCATAAATCCTTCCCACCCGGCCCGGCGGCCAGCACCATGCCTTCGGAAATGCCGAAGCGCATTTTGCGCGGCGCGAGGTTGGCGACCATCACGGTGAGTTTACCTTCCAGGTCTTCCGGCGCGTAGGCGCTTTTGATGCCCGCGAAGACGTTGCGGGTTTCAGTGCCGAGATCCAGCGTTAACCGTAGTAGTTTATCAGCACCTTCGACGTGCTCGGCTTTGGCGATGCGTACGATGCGCAGGTCGAGTTTGGCGAAGTCGTCGTACTGGATGGTTTCCGCAATGGGTTCCATGTCGTTGGTCTCTTGTTTGCTGGAGCTGGTTTTCTTATTGGCAGCGGTCGTTGACGTTGTTTTGGCGGCGTCGGCAGCCAGTGTTTTTTGCGCATCGGCCAACACTGCGTCGATTTTTTCTTGTTCGACTCGGGTCATCAGTGGTTTGAATTTTTGGATGACGTATCCGGTCAGTGGTTCGCGGCAGCTATCCCAGTTCAATGCGTCGATGTTGAGAAAGGTCTCGGCCTTTTTCGCCATTACCGGCAGCACCGGCTTGAGATAAGTCATCAGCACCCGGAACAGATTCACGCCCATGGAATACACGGCTTGAGCTTGGTCGGTGGTGGCCTCGTCTTTGGCCAGTACCCAGGGCTTTTGTTCGTCGATGTATTGATTGGCGAGGTCGGCGAGGGCCATGATTTCGCGCATGGCGTGGCTGAATTCGCGTTTTTCGTACAGCTCAGCGATGGCATCCCCCGCGTCGACGAAGCGTTGGTACAGTGCTGGGTCGCTGCATTGGCTGGATAACTGCCCGTCACATTTCTTGCTGATAAAACCGGCGCAACGGCTGGCGATGTTGACCATTTTACCGACCAGGTCGCTGTTCACCCGCGCGATGAAATCCTCAAAATTAAGGTCGAGGTCATCGATGCGGCTGGTGAGCTTGGCGGCAAAATAATAACGCAGGTATTCCGGGTCGAGGTGATCCAGATAATGGCGGGCGTTAATAAAGGTGCCGCGGGACTTGGACATCTTCTGCCCGTTGACGGTCAAAAAACCGTGCGCGTAAATCGCGGTGGGGGTGCGCAGGCTCGCGCCCGCCAGCACCGCGGGCCAAAACAGCGCATGGAAACTGATGATGTCCTTGCCGATGAAATGATACAGCTCGGTGGTGCTGTTGGGCTTCAGGTATTCGTCAAAATCTAAATCGTCACGGCGGTCGCACAAATTTTTGAAGCTGGCAAAATAACCCATGGGCGCGTCCAGCCACACGTAAAAATACTTTCCGGGGGCGTCGGGAATTTCGAAACCAAAATAGGGCGCGTCGCGGCTGATGTCCCATTCGCGCAATTCGTCGTTCAGCCATTCGTCGAGTTTGTTGCTAACCTCGGGTTGCAGGTGACCGGCGCGGGTCCATTCGGCGAGCATCTCCTGAAAATCGGCGAGCTTGAAAAACAGATGCTCGGACTCTTTGCGGATCGGCGTCGCGCCGGACACCGCTGACACGGGATTAATCAGTTCGGTGGGGTCGTAAGTCGCGCCGCAGGCCTCGCAGTTATCGCCGTATTGGTCATCGGCGCCGCACTTGGGGCAGGTGCCGCGCACGAAGCGATCGGGCAGAAACATCTCCTTTTCCGGGTCGTAGGCCTGTTCGATGGTGTGACGGGTGATGTGGCCGTTGGCCATGAGACGGCCATAAATCATTTCCGCCAGTTCGCGGTTTTCGGGCGAATGGGTGCTGTGATAATTGTCGAAACCGATGTCGAAGGCGGCAAAATCGGCGCGGTGTTCTTTGCCGATGCGTTCCACCAGTGCCTCTGGCGTGATGCCTTCGTTTTGCGCACGCAGCATGATCGGGGTGCCGTGGGCATCGTCCGCACACACGTAAGTGCAGGTGTGGCCCCGCATTTTCTGGAAGCGCACCCAGATATCGGTCTGGATATATTCCACCATGTGGCCCATGTGGATACTGCCGTTGGCGTAGGGCAGGGCGCTGGTGACGAGGATCTTGCGGACTGGTGTCGGGGACGGATGACTCATGTGTGTTAGAAGACTCTGTGGCTGTGTGGCAGGTTGAAAACCCTGTAATTACTACGCGTTACCGGCCTTTTATGCAAAAGGGTATATTACGATACGCTGATAAATTGTGTAAACTCGCGTCTCTATTTTATGGGGCCAGGTTTCGAGGCCTCATTCGATTTGTATTATAAAGTCGATTACACCCAGTCGATTTACACCCAAGGAGTTACTGAACATGAGCAGCGTCACCCGCGAGCAGGTTGAATCCGCCATTAAACAATATATTGATCCTTGCTTGCAGCAGGATCTGGTGAGCGCGAAGTGTATCAAAAACATCGCCATCGAGGGTGACCAAGTTACCGTTGATGTGGTGTTGGGTTTTCCTGCCAAGGGACACGAGGCCGCTTTGATTAGCAAATTGAAAGAACAGGTCGTCACGGTTGACAGCATCAGCGATGCGACCATTAACGTCAGCACCAAGATTGAAGCGCATACCGCGCAAAAGGGTGTGAAGGCGATTAACGGCGTGAAAAACATTATCGCCATTGCCTCGGGCAAGGGTGGCGTGGGCAAATCCACCACCGCGGTGAACCTGGCGCTGGCGCTCAAGGCCGAAGGTGCGACCGTGGGTATTCTTGATGCCGATATTTACGGCCCCAGCCAGCCGCGCATGTTGGGTGTGTCCGATAAGCCCGAATCACCCGATGGCAAGACCCTGTCGCCGTTGATGGGGCACGGCATTCAATCTATGTCCATCGGTTATCTGATTGAAGAAGAAACGCCGATGATCTGGCGTGGGCCGATGGTCACCTCGGCGATGACCCAGCTGTTCAACGACACCTTGTGGGACGACCTGGACTACCTGCTGATCGACCTGCCGCCGGGCACCGGCGACATTTCGCTGTCGCTCGCGCAGTTCCTGCCGATGGCCGAGGCGTATGTGGTGACCACCCCCAACCCGGCCGCGCAGCGAGTCGCCCAGCGGGCTGCGGCCATGTTCGAGCAGGTCAACATCACCGTGAAGGGCGTCATCGAGAACATGTCGTGGTTCATCGGCGACGATGACAAGCGATACCTCCTGTTCGGATCGGGCGGCGGCGCCGAATTGGCCAAGCAGATCGGTGTCGACCTGCTCGGCCAGATCCCCATGACCATTCCCATGCGTGAAGGTTCCGACCAGGGTCGCCCGATCATGGCGATGGACCCCACCGACCCCGCATCACTCGTCTTCGTGG